>NZ_JBLZFZ010000020.1:0-109062 GCF_050753385.1 Pantanalinema rosaneae CENA516 | reverse complement strand
AGATGTGTATAAGAGACAGCTCCCCCACCGCCCTCGCAAGCCCCGGACAGTTCGACGACGCCGACGGCTCCCCCACTACCGACCCAACCTACGATCCCGACGGAAGGCGATCCGGTTCCGGTAGAAGCACCACCCCGCTTTAACTAAGCGGATCACCCAGACGATCAATTCTATGGACAACAAACGACTGCGACGCTTGGTAATTCGTCCTCACGGCTTGACCTTCAGCCTATTGATCGCTGGGTTATTATGGCCAGTGTTCATGCCCCTCTTACCTGGAGTGGCGGCGACTACGGCTAGGGCTGCTAACTCCGAACAATTCCAGGATCGATCGGTCAAACTGGCGAAATTCTTGTTTTTTGGCAAGAAACGGCGATCGCGGGAAGACCAGAATTCGTTGGAGTATTGGACGAATTTATGCCGGATGCAGTATCAGCAGAAAAAATATGATGAGGCGTTAACGGCCTGTGATGAAGCGATCAAAATTAACCGAGGTGATCCGGCGTTATGGTTACTGCGGAGTCAAATTTTGTTGAAGTCCGGGAAGGCTCCGGAGGCAGTGGCATCCGTTGATCTGGCGTTAAAGTTACGACGGGAATCTTCGGAGGGGTTGTGGATTAAGTGTGCTGCCTTAGCCCAAATCAACCAGGGGGCTACGGCGATCGCCGCCTGTGACCAAGCGATACAATTGGATCGCAACTGGCAGGAAGGTTCTCCGGCGATCGCCTGGTTCCAGAAAGGGGTGATTTATAAACAACAACGCCAATTTACGGACGCGATCGCGGCGTTGAATACGGCAGTCCAGCTTCAGGGTAGTTATTCGCAGGCAATGACCGAACGCTGTAGCATTCAACTGGAGTTGGGACAAAACCAGCAGGCGTTGTCTGATTGCACCCAGGCAATTCAGATGAACCAGAATTGGGGCGATAGTAGCTCTGCCACCGCATTGTATTACCAGGGGATTGCCCAAAGTCGGCTGGGCAGCTACTCGAATGCGGTTGTGGAGTGCGATCGTGCGCCACTAAATTCCTTGAATACGCCGGATGTCACGACTCAATGCACGACGACGGTACGGACGCAGCAATATCAAGCGTCCTTGAATGCTTATAACCAGGCGATCGCCCAAAATCCCACCGATGCCCCAGCCTGGACGAAGCAAGGGGTGACGTTAGCCAGCTTAAACCGTCAGGCGGAAGCGCTAACCTCCTTTAATTGGGCATTGAAATTAGTGCCAAACTATGTGCCTGCTTTAGTCAATCGCTGTGCCGCATTGAATAAATTAGGGCAACATACAGAGGCGCTCGCCGCCTGCGATCAAGCACTACAAACGAATACCGGCTGGGATGTAGTCGCTAGTCCGACCATGGCTTGGAATCAACGGGGGGTGGCACTAGCAGGACAGGGCAAACCGGAGGAAGGGTTATCTTCCCTCGATCGAGCCATTGCCCTTAACCCCAATGATATCGATACCTGGAATAACCGGGGAGTGATCCTGTGGAGTATGCAGCAGTATGGGGCGGCGATCGCGGCGGTCGATCGGGCGTTACAACTGCATCCCCACTATGCCCAAGCCTGGTATAACAAAGGCAGAATTCTCAACAGTCAGGGTAATTATGAGGCGGCTGTCAAAGCCTATGATCAGGCACTCCAGGGGGAGACGACGTTAGGCGATCCCGCGATCGCGTCAGATATCTGGTTAAATCGCAGCGTGGCACTCTGGCAATTACGCCGTTATCCCGAGGCATTGTATTCCGCGCAGTACGCCACCTTACGGAATCCCCAATCGGTGGCAGCGTTGTATAACCAGGGAATTGTCCTCACCTCCATGAATCAGCCCAAGGATGCGGCAGCGGCATATAATAAGGCGGCGAAACTGGAGCCAAGAAATCCCCGTCTTTGGTTAGCAGCCGGTAACTCCCTAAAACAGGCGGGTCAATATCCCGACGCGTTAACTGCCTTCGATCGAGCGCTGAGTTTAAATACGAATCTGTTTAATGCCTGGTATGCCAAAGGCGAGGTCTTGAAGACCTTAAAGCGCTATGACGAAGCGCTGATTGCCTTTACCCAAGCTAGTAGCCTGAATGGTAATGATGCCAATGCGATCGCTCAACAAGGGTCAGTGTTGCTGAACACCAATCGCTTAGATGAAGCCCTGACGATGTTTAATGCGGCGTTAAAGGTTAATCCGAGCAATGACATTGCCCAGGTCGGTAAGAGTCAGACTCAGCAACGATTGCAAGCCGCCAAGGTGCGGGCAACTCAGGGGCAATCTGGCAATCCATCACCCACCCAATCTGGTACTGTTCAACCCACCTTACCAGATCCAGTCGTACCCGATATTCCCAATATTTTGCGAGATTAATCAGGAGTCAATCAGGTAATTTAGTCCCATACCCTAGAGTTGACCAGACGGAATCAATCAAGAGTTCATATTCTTCTGCCGAAATTCTTTGCTTGCAATACAGATCTTCTAAGGCGTAAGCGATCGTTCTAAATAACGCTTCAACCAGTTCTAATTCACAAGGTGTCTCGTTCATTGTCCCCAATCCAATCGTTGTCCAGAGTTTCCAAGTAAGGCATCCACAAAGACGCTGTAGACCGTGTTTTGAGCGGCACGATCGCCGCGATCGTCTGCCATCTGTTTGCCAGTCGAGGATTTCGCTGACACGACACCGCGCCGTTGAGCAGACGAGGTAGCCAGATAGCAACAGAGGGTTTCGTAGGCAATATTGATTTCCTTCAAAAACTCTTCAGCATTGTGATTGTGTGGATTTAAGTCGGGATGATAAAGCCGAGCCAATTGCCGATAGGCAGCCTTGATCTCCTCTAGGGAAGCTCTGGGGCTGACCTGCAAGGTGCGACAGCAGCGATTAAAATCATCCATGTCAGGCGATAAATTCATCAGTAGTATTCCCCTGTTGGTGGAATTACAAGTATTTTTTTATACCAAGTTTATCCCTCTAGGTTTAGAAGGATTTAGAAGTTGGCATGAATGTATAGTCGAAAAATTGCCTGCTAAAGGACATTTACGATCCTCTACCAGGGTACTGAGGGGCTTCAGTACGGAGTTTAATTAACTATTGGTTAACTGCTGTAAAGCTTAGCAAATAAATCTGTAGTATTTCGTCACCCATGTGGCAGAACCTGGTCTTCAGCAATCCATCTCCACGACAGATTTACAAGGTTTCTTGACCTGAACTAGCGAATGAGACTCGAAAGCCGCAAGATAGATGGAAAGTAATGGGGCGATCGCTTTACTGGCGTGTGTAACGATGCTTGACCCCGATCGGGAAGTATTCTGGATCGCCCGTTGGTCTGAGCGTGATTTGGGGCATTTGCTTGGGTACAGGAACGTAATTGGCAAATTCACTATTTAGGCGACAAAGATGATGGTGAATTGATGTGGCAATGGTTGATTGTTTATCATCACTATCACTCACCCCAGGAGCCAGTTCTACAACGATCGCTAAATAGGGATTACGATCGCCATCTTCCTGTACCTGCATGACAAATTTACCTGTAACCCATTCGCAAATAGGAGCTTGTTCTAACCCAACCGTGACATTTTCCGGGTAAATATTGGCTCCAAAATAGGAGAGCGTGAAATGCGATCGACCAAACACATAAACAAACGGTAATGGTCGAATGCCTCGGATTTCCTGGGTTTGATTGCTAAAGGCGTGTAGGGTTTGGATGGGATCAAAGCCACGATCGCGGCAAAACTGCATCATCTCAGTATAGGGAATGATCCCACCTTGATCGGAGATGTGATACCGCACTAAGGGAATACCGTTATCTCCAGAAAATAATAGCGTACCGTCTTGCACTTCAAAGAACCGACTACAGGGATCATATTGCGCCAATGTCGGCAACCGCGATTCCCCAAATAACTCTCTTGCTACATCAGGACGATCGGCGAACCAACGGCGGATACAGATACTTAAGGGCGTTTCGTTGCCTAACACTCCAGCATCGGCGGTGCCATATAACGAGGCAGAATCATCGCAGGGTTGGTTTGAGCTTAACCGCTTGCCCAGCAACGATCGCCATTCCTCACTGAACACTTCTCCCGCCATGACTAATTTGATCTGATATTGTGACCAGTTAATACCTTCAGTAATGCCTTGATCGATGACATCCTTGAGAAAAGGTGGATAGCCTAATAATACGACTTGATCGAAGCTACTTCCTAACGCCTGAATGACTCGAAAGATTTCAGTTTTATTGTTCCCTGGAGTGACAACGGTGATGGGATAGCCTTTGCTGGCGAGATGCCGACAACAGTTGGCGGTATACATACCACCGACCCAGGTTCCCAGGGCAAAACAAATTACTGCTAATGTCCGGTGAGTATCGGCTCGAAAACTATCATAAAAAATTTGTTCAAATCGAGTGGCAATCTGAAATTCATCGGTCAGCGATCGCAGCCAGAAGGTCGGTTGTCCGGTCGAACCGGATGACACGGCGACCATATCACATGTTTCTAATTGCCCATGCCGACATAGTTCTGACAGGCTATACCGTTGCAGATAGTTCTGTTTCGTTAATAGCGGTAATTGCTGGAAATCCGCGATCGTCTGAATTCCTGCCGGATCAATCCCCTGTGCTTGCAACCAGGCTTGATACGCTGGCACACTGCTCGCCACCCGATGAAACAGATTCAAGACGTTCGTTTCGGCTTGGGCGATCGTGGTTTCACTCAGGAGTTGATCGAGTGAGGTGCTGAGGAAGGTTTGCAGAGCCGCGATCGTTTGCTGGGGACGATTGGTGAGCATGGAAGATGGGTAATATTTCCTGATGTTTCAAATTTTACACAAAAAATAACTGTAGAGGTTCGGGAATCATTTGTGCTGGGGGTGTAGCTCCAGGGAACTTTCTGGGTAAAGGCAGATGAAAGTCAAGATGATTTTGCCCGCTTTGACCGAGGCTCTCAGTCCGTTTTGGCGACCGATTAAGTATCATTTGTTTCCTCCGTTAGGATTAGCCACGATCGCGGGCTATTTCGCCCCAGACGACGAAATTGATCTGCAAGATGAGCATGTGGAAGTGCTAAATCTCAATGATCAACCGGATTTAGTCGTGATTCAGGTTTACATTACCTCTGCCTATCGTGCCTACAAATTAGCCGATCATTATCGCCAAAAAGGGGCGTATGTGGTGCTGGGTGGGTTGCATGTGACGGCATTACCTCGGGAAGCGGCTGCCCATGCGGATACGATCTTTTTGGGTCCTGCCGAGGATACCTGGCCGCAGTTTTTGCAAGACTTCCGATCGGGATCTCCCCAACCAATGTATCAATCCAAAATTCGATCGCTGGTGGGAGTGCCCCCGATGCGGCGGGATTTGATCAAACGCTATAACTATCTCGTTCCCAACTCGATCGTCGTCTCTAGAGGCTGTCCCCATCATTGCGACTTCTGTTATAAAGATGCGTTCTACAAGGGCGGCAAATCATTCTATACCCAACCTGTGGACGATGCCTTAGCCGAAATCGATCGCTTACCGGGTAAACATCTGTATTTTTTGGACGATCATTTGTTTGGTCATGCCACCTTTGCCAGCGAATTGTTTGAGGGCATGAAAGGGATGGGGCGGGTCTGGCAAGCGGCGGCAACCGTACAATCGATTTTGCAACCGGGATTATTAGAAAAAGCGGTGGCGGCGGGATTACGCAGTTTATTTGTCGGGTTTGAGACGCTGAATCCCCATAATCTACGAGAACAACACAAATACCATAATTTGAATCGGGACTATAACGCGGCAATTCAACGCTTACGTGATTGTGGGGTGATGGTGAATGGTAGCTTTGTCTATGGCATGGACAGTGATGATGCTACCGTGTTCGATCGCACCGTGGAATGGGCGGTGACTCAGGGCATAGAAACGGCGACTTTCCATATTCTCACGCCCTATCCGGGGACACTGCTCTACGATCGCATGATGGCACAGGGACGGATGACCAGTGACAATTGGGATTTGTATGATACTCGCCATGCCATCTATCGTCCAATCCAAATGAGTGCAGAGGTGTTGGAGGAGGGCTATTGGCGATCGTACCGAGAGTTTTATCGCTGGAGTGCCATTTTCCGGGGAGCCTGGACAAAAGATAGCCTTGCCGATCGCCTGCGGCATCTTGCCTATACGGGAGCCTGGAAAAAGGCAGAACCGATCTGGGATCTACTGATTCGATTCAAGCAAGTCAATCACCTACTCCCAAGCTTGGAAAGTGTGTTAACCAGCTTTGGTCATCATGGGTTTGAATCCACTCCATCCCCTGGATCGGAGCCAATTCTCTCCTCTCAACCAGAGGTGTTATCAGTGTCTACCTCCGATCGTTGACTGGTGTTGTGATTGTTGTTGCCAGAGGCGAATGCCGTCACTGCCCGCAATCACGATCGCTCGACCAAATAACCCGAAGTTAACCAAAATTCGGCTGTAGTTTGACCCCCGTAAATCGCCTAAATATCGGGGTAATCGCACCTGCCACAAATGCACAATACTCCCCTCAACCGTCGCTAACAAAGAGCCATTGGGACTAAGGGCAACTTCAGCCGCCGGAGACAAGCGTGTGTAGATGGGTTGCCCCGTGTTGGCATTCCAGGTGTTGATCGTGTCGCCACCCGTCACTAACCAGCGCCCATCGGGTGTGAATCCCAATGCCAGTGTTTTGGGTAAATTAAGGCTGTAGAGCATTTGTTGCGTTCCCAGTGACCAGACTTCCACCGTTGGATGACTGATTGCCAGTAATTGGCTATCGGGACTAAAGGCGATCGCGGTTGTGGGTTGACGGGAAATCTGCTGGCGCAGTTGTTGGGTTGTGACATCCCAGAGCACCACTCCGGCGGCACTGGTCTTTTGATCTGCCCACTGGCTGGTCTGATTACTGCTCGCCAACTGTTTCCCATCTGGACTGAAGGCTAAATGGGTCATTCTGCCCGCGTTGAGTGTGCCTAATAACGTCCCCGTGGGGACATCCCACAGGCGAATGGTGCTATCCAAACTGGCACTTGCCAACATCTTGCCATCGGCACTAATCGCCAGGGCGGTAATCCAACCGTGATGACCATAGAGCGATCGCAGTAATTTACCTGTCTGTAAATCCCAGAGTTGAATCCGCTCACGAAAATTACTCGCCAAGATTGAGCCAGTCGGATGAGTGGCGATCGCGGTGGTTGACTGGGTCGATAGGATGCGTAACCGATAACAAATGGAGTTGGTCTGATCGGTTGTGAGGCAAGTCGGTGATTCTAGGCTGATCTTGCCAGTCTGCCACACGATCCAGGTGCCAATCAGACACAGAACCAATGTGATGCCTAGCATTAGTCGCAGCAATCGTTTACGCACAATCGGGTATGGGGGATTGGTCACTTCTCATTGTTCATTTAAGCAAGCACAGGCTTAAATGGGAAAAGATTCTGAACGACTATCTATGCAAAACCATCGAGGACTGGCGAACTTGGCATTGTTGGTTGCCATTTATCTGAGTGTAATGCTGACTCGTTTAGGATTAGAGAAGTTTGATTACATCCTGGCAGGGGGGCAGAAATTTGCCACCTTTCCCAATTGGGGTAGCCATTTAGGCATTAGTCTCAGTTATGTCCTGTTATATGGCTTGTATCTGATTTGGGTATTGAGTCGCCAGCCCCAGGATGCGGTGACTGACTTCAAAACGGTACTGCGGCGATCGTGGATCTTTCTGCTCCTAGCCTTCATTGCCTATCCCCTGGGGAACGATGTCTATATTTATCTGCATTCGGGGTTAATGAATCTGCGGGGCGGCAATCCTTTCTTAACCCCAATGGGCAGCTATGCCTCAGAACTGTTTCAATTCGTCGATTGGGGGCAAACGTCCACCTATGGCCCACTCTCCCAACTATTATTTACAGCATCGGCACTATTTGTCTCCATTAGCCCCATCCTGGCGGTTTATGTCTACAAAGGGTTTTGCCTGGGACTGCATATCCTGAATGGTTATTTAATCTGGAAACAGTTAATTGTACCGGAACGGGGGAAAGTGACGCTGGCTTACTTGCTGAATCCTTTGTTGTTAATGGAACAGGTCGCCGGTGCCCATATTGATGTGCTGGTATCCACCAGTTTGATTTTGCTGGTCGGTAGTTTAACCCGGAAGTGGTACACCGCCGCCGTGATTGCGTTATGGGGTGGCTTTCTGTCTAAAACTCTACCGATCGTCTGGATGCCGTTGGTGATGATATTTCTCTGCCGCAAACGCTACTGGAAAGCACTTCTCCAATCTGGTTTAGTTTCATTAGTGCTAGTGCTCCTCTTAAGTTGGAAGATTTTACCAGAGGTATCTGCCTGGAAAAGTTTGCTGAATCCGGGGGTGGTAGGACAATATCTTTCCTCGATTCCGGCGTTGGTCATGTCCAGCATGAATGAATTGCGCCGCTTGTCATTACTACCGCTATCATTAGCGCAACAAAAAGCCTGGTTAGCCCAGTTAGTCCAAGGTCTGACGATCGCGTTTGGTCTGTTTTATCTGGCGATACTCATGCGGATTTGGCGCAAACCCAATTATCTCTCCCTCAATTTGATTGCCGATATGGGTTGGGTGACGCTGGTACTATTTCTGTTTGCCACCTCCTGGTTGATGCCCTGGTATGCCTCGATCGTGATTACGTTTGCTGCCCTCCAACCCAGAGCACCATTATTTGGGATGACGGCATTGATATTTGGGTTATCCAGTAGTATGCAATACTTGTTTCAAGGCAATTCCTTACTCAGAAGCTTAGTAACGATCGGATTACCTGTATTAGTGCTAGTGCTGGGGAAATTTTGGTTACAGCCACGACGATTGAAATCCGTTTCCCAAACTCCAACCTCAGCCGCTTAGACCTGTCTGACCGATTAAACTTGATCTAAGTATAGTTCAGAAGCAGAGCCACAAATGCGCCAATTCAATTAGTTATGATCAGAGATGAAGTGGCGGTGTAATATTTGATTGCATCCACGATTTTAATTAGGGAACAAGAAGGAAAGTAGAAGTTGATGGGAGCCATTGCCAATCACAATTCGGAGTCCTAACCAAATTAAAATAAATGGGAAGACCTTACGCGCATAACGAGCGATGACAAAGGCGATCGCTGGCTGACGAGTCAGGTGATAGGACAGAAAACACCACAGTCCGATCGTGGCATAACAGATGCTTACAATAACGCCCAAAGTGGGAAGGGTGCTGGCGGCAAACAAAGGCACATAAATCCCAATATTGTTGCCGCCATTGGCGATGGTGACAGCAGAAACTCGGTAAGTTTGGGGATCGCGCAGGGTTGCCCAAATAGACTTCCTTGATCTACGTGGTTTTTCCGGTGTGGCTTTCAGGTTACTGGAGACGGTCTGGACAGTATCACTATCATTTCCTCGATTCATAAGTTGACTAATGCCAATCGTGACTGGCAACAACCCTAGTAGCCCGATCCAGACCTCTGGAATCATCAACCGCCCCAAAAAACCAACTAAACTGACAGTTATTAACGCTGTGAATCCTATATATTCTCCGATAACCACATGACGAGGACGGAAAGTTCGGTTCACCTTACCAAAGAAAACGGTCAGATATATGTTGTCGTCAAAGGTGGTCGCAAAAGCCACCGCTGCCCCGGTCATCAAGGTTCCTTCTAACGAGTTCATAGTTGTTCCTTAATACTCAAAATTCATGGATAAGATTCCTGCCCTCTTGCTCTACCGCGATCGCTTGATTAGAGAGGGTTAAGAGAGGCAATGTTGTATCTCAGGTGGGCTGGATATAAATTTCTCGACAATGCCATAGTCAAAGACTATGGGTTCTTCTGTATAAGAGCAAATAGTCTTTTTTGTCGTTTCAATCAATTAAAGTAATGAAAGCAGGATGACTAAATTTAGAGTGAATTCCGCAAAGTTATATTGTGTGCGCTGTGTCACACTCTCTAATGTTATAAAGTGGCTTATCGGTTACAGTTCACTGATTGAAAGTAACCACTTAACCTTTGCACATTAAGCTAATGGAGCGCCGTCTTAACTTGAGTAAAGATGCTTAGAAATAGGAATTACATCACGATGTTTAGGCTCGTCTGACAGACCAGAGCGGCATATCTAGATCCTCGGAGCCGAGTTCCTTTTCAACTAGAGTTAACTCATAGCCCTGATCGATCAGGGCTTGGCGCAGGCGGCGGTTGGAGTTAAACAGTAAGATGGTGTTAAATCCCGGTGCGACTTGGAACCGAGCCGGATCGCTGACCAGTTGTAAAGCAATCCTCGGCTGTAACCAGTAGCTAAACGCGACGAGATCTACCGCCGGTCCATTACTGATCACCAACGGGTTGTGACTGGCGTTGATTACCTGAGCAGCAATGGGATAGTAGCCACAGCGAGAGGGTTGTTTATTCCACCAGACGATCGCCTGAGAACTGATGGAGCAGGCAATCACATTCACCGTGATCAGCATGATCAACACCACGCGCCAAAATTTTTGTTGCCCGGTTTTGACCCAGATCGCTTGAGTGGCAAATAGATATGCCAGAGCAATTTGCAGGCAAATAAAGGACGGTAGCAGGTAACGAATTCGGATCGATCGCTGACCACCGGCAATCAGATCTGGAACGGCTAACCCGAAGAATCCCACACCTGCGATCGCGAAGGGCAATAACCAGACTGAGCGGGAGGTACGACGGTACAGGTAATAAAAAGCATAACCTGCCAATGCGATCGGAATTAAACTGGCATAGTCCAAGGGTTGACCAAGTAACCCCTGGCTCAAATTGAGTCCCCATCGTTCTATCAATCGGATCGGGGCAAGATATTCTTTAAGAGAAATAGTAATGGTTTGTACCTGTTGCCAATCCCGCAATAGAATTTGTAACCAGGGCATAAACGCTAGCACTCCCAAACTGGTGGCTAGAGTGTAGCTGAAGAGAGTTTTATTGGGACGAAAATTTTCTATAACGGCAATATAAATAGCGTGGGCGATCGCCACCAGAATGAATAATAATTGGGTATACAATCCTGTGGCGATCGTAATGGCATAGGTGAACCAACTGACTTGTGTTTTGGTACGCCTTGCCCATAACAACACCGCACTGGAGAGTAGAGTCATGACTACCCCTAAGCTATAGGGTCGGGCTTCCTGGGCATACAAGACCTGGAGCGGGGCAATGGCAACTAACGCGATCGCCAACCAGGCAACGGCTGGTGCTGTAAACAATTCTTGACACAACCAGAAGAGACTGGGAAAGATTAACAGACTAATGAGAGCGGGTAAACTCCGCATGGTAGCGATCGAGTAACCAAACCAGTTCACCCATTGCCGCGCCATCAAAAAATATAGGGGGGAGTGTTCGGCATTGCCTTGTAAGGCGGTTACGGTATCATCCCAGCCGCGATCAGGATCAGGACGCTGAAATTGTTGTAGATCGGCAGCCGTGATCACCTTGCCAGTAAATAGCGTGTCAACGACTTCCGTTTTGGTATAGCCCAGCACTCGTAGGGAGGTGTGGGTTTCATCCAGCCAATACAGCTTGCGATCGAGGTGATAGAAGCGGAACAAGATGCCGAGTACCAGCAACCCAATCACCACATAGCGCCACCATTGCGGGAGAATTTTCCAGGTTGCTCCCTCGATCCGTTCCATAGTTTTGTTGCTGTCCAGACGTTGCACAGATCACCGCCCAGAGCTTACAGCATTTTGATCACTCGGGTAAAGCACTTAACGATACAAACATCCGGCAACCGCAAACCTGGAGATTACCCTAGAATTGCTCCAGGTTTGCTGATCGCCGGAGCTATGCCGACTCGCACTAAGCCCGCCGCGCAATTTAGTCGTCACTCTAAATCACGCATCATCATCGTGGGCAAAGCGGTTGTAGAGGAAGTCGAGGGCATAGTTCCGTAATTCGTAATACTCCGGGTCTTCCATAATCCGGGTGCGATCGCGGGGACGCGGGAAGGGAATCGTCATGATTTCCCCAATTTTGGCAGCCGGCCCATTGGTCATCATCACCAGACGATCGGCTAAAAATAGGGCTTCATCAATGTCGTGGGTAATCATCAACACGGTGCAACGGTGATCCTGCCAGATTTTCAGCAATTCTTCTTGTAGTTCTTCTTTGGTGATCGCATCCAACGCCCCAAACGGTTCATCTAAAATCAGCAATTCCGGACGAATCGATAAAGCCCGCGCGATCGCGACCCGTTGTTTCATCCCCCCGGAAATCTGGGTGGGTTGTTTCTCGGCTGCTTCACTTAGCCCCACCATTGCCAGGTGTTCCCGGACAATTTCCCGCTTCTCAGCGACGGATTTATTGGGATAAACAGAATCGACTGCCAGGTAGACATTTTCAAACACCGTTAACCAGGGGAGGAGGGCATAGTTTTGGAATACCATCATGCGATCGGGCCCAGGGCCTTGAATCGGTTTGCCGTTCAGGGTGACGCTTCCAGTAGTGGGTTGGTTGAAGCCCGAAACCATATTCAACAGGGTGGATTTGCCACAGCCTGAGTGACCAATTAAACAAATGAATTCACCTTCAGCGATAGTTAAATTGACTCCATCCAGGACAACAAAATTACCTTTCGCAGTGGGATAAACTTTGGAGAGTTCTTTGATGACAAGAAACTGATCAGATGTTGGTTTAACCTGAGGCTTTAAAGTAGTTGTAAGAGATGGCATAGGGAACGACAAATGAGGTTGATGGATTTGGTCAGGTATAGCAGTTATAGGATGAGATTTCTGGGTGGAAGCTGGCACATCAAGGGGTGGTGTCATGATGATTTCAGGGGGGTGATGAATCAGGGACTGGAAAAGAGATTGCCGATGGCTGGTGACGATCGGCAATCCCGGTAGCAGTGATATCAGGCAACACGAGGGGAACGGCTATCAATGATCACTTCCGCCACACTGAAATCCCGTTTGATTTCGAGGCTGTTCAGGTAAGCGATCGGGTCATCGTCGGACTTGAACACGGTGCCGTCAAAGAATCGGATTGGGCCCCGGCTGTAGGAACTATCCAGTAGTCCTAATTCCCGCGCGGCAATGCTAAAGACACTGACTCGACAGGTGCGCTCTAGAATCTCCATCCAGTTACGAGGGAAGGGCGTATCCCCCCAACGAGCCAATTGGGTCATCGTCCACAGAGTCTCAGTGCGGCTGGGACGGTTCATGCCTTCGCCATAGAACGCATGGTGGGCATACTCCCGCATTGGTTGAGCGAGATCGCAGGTAAAGGCATTGGGATCACCGAGATGCACATAGTCCATACTGGTGCTGACATAATCGCGTCCCGCCACGATTCGGCGAATTTCCTCGGCATTGGCAGGATCGGCGCAATAGTGGCAGGCTTCCAGCAGGGCTTTTACCAGAGCAATATGGGTATTGGGATAGGCCGCCGCCCAATCTTCCCGAACTCCTAACACTTTCCCAGGGTGTCCCTGCCAGATTTCCAAATCAGTAGCAACCGTGAAGCCGACTCCTTCCATCGCCGCTCGCAGGTTCCAGGGTTCCCCGACGCAATAGCCATCGATCGTGCCCGATCGCAGATCTGCCACCATCTGAGCCGGAGGAATGGTTTTCAGTTGCACATCCCGATCGGGATCAATGCCCCCAGCCGCTAACCAGTAGCGCAATAACAGGTTGTGCATAGAAGAGGGATGCACCATGCCCAGAGTATGCCGTTGCTCGGTAGACTCCAGCAACATGCGCTTGAAGTCCGTTGCACTGACCACTCCTTGCTCATAGAATTTATGTGCCAGGGTGATCGCATTACCGTTGCGGGTCATGGTCAGGCTGGTGACGGTCGGGAGGGGGGTATTATTGTGTCCGCCTAAGGTCAGCCAGACCGGCATCCCTGATGGCATTTGCGCTGCATCAAGATAACCACCGGCAATGCCATCGACAATCCCCCGCCAACTGGCTTCCCGCACCAGGTTCACTTCATCTAAGCCATGTTTGGCAAAGAAGCCTTTTTCTTTGGCGATCGCCACGGGCGCACAGGCGGTAAGTGGGACAAAGCCGATGTCCAGATTCACCTTCTCCAAGCCATGACGGGCAACCACCGCCGTCTTTTTCGCCCGAAGTTTTTTGATCCGCTTTTGCTGATTGAGGAAGTAGATAATTTCACTCCGCAAGCTGTAATAACTGGGGTGTTTCACCACTTCCATGCGTTTGCGGGGACGGGGAATATCTACTTCTAGAATGCCGCCAATTTGTGACCCAGGGCCGTTAGTCAGCATGACAATGCGATCGCTGAGGAGGACAGCTTCATCGACATCATGCGTCACCATCACGGCGGTAACTTGATTTTCTTCGCAAATCTGCATCAGTTGTTCTTGCAGATTGCCACGAGTTAAGGCATCCAACGCGCCAAACGGTTCATCCAGCAGTAACAGCTTGGGACGAATGGCTAGGGCTCGCGCGATCGCTACCCGTTGCTTCTGACCGCCGGATAACATCCCCGGTGGCTTCTCGGCATGGGGCTGTAAGCCCACCATTTTAATGTGTTGTTCGACAATCTGTTGCCGTTCGTTTGGGGCTAAGTGTGCTAACACTTCGTCAACGGCGAGAGCAATATTTTCTCGTACCGTCAGCCAGGGCAGCAGGGAATAGTTTTGGAATACCACCATCTTGTCGGGCCCGGGACGTTGGATCGTGTTGCCATCCAGTAATACGACTCCTTCAGAGGGCATATCCAACCCAGCAATCATGTTGAGTAAGGTGGACTTACCACAACCAGAGTGCCCAATTAAGGAAATGAATTCTCCTTTTTGAATCTCTAAACCAATGCCTTTGAGGGCCAGATAGGAACCCCCGTTGGACAGGGAAAACACCTTATCGATATTGTCTACCGCTACAAATGCAGTCATGGCTGTGATGGGATGAGTGAATAATGAACAGAGCCAGGAAATGAGGTGAGATTAATGCTTAGCTTTGAGGCAAGATCTGGCGTTGAATCCAGGCGACAAAGCGATCGAGGATTAAGCCCACACCGCCGATGTAAATCACGGCTAGAATCACTTCACTCACATAGTTTTGTTGGTAAGCATCCCAGATGAAGAAGCCAATGCCAACCACACCCGACATGACAATTTCAGCCGCAATAATCGCCAACCAGGCAAGACCGATCGCAATCCGTAATCCCGTGAAGATATAAGGTAAAGCAGAGGGAATCAGAATCTTGAAGAAGTATTTGCGCGGTGAGATTTGCAACACGCGTGCCACATTCTTGTAATCATCAGGAATCTGTTGCACACCGACTGTGGTGTTAATCAAGATCGGCCAGATCGCGGTAATGAAAATTACGAAGATGGCAGCGGTTTGGACGTTTGGCAAGGCAATTAAGGTAATGGGAACCCACGCCAGAGGGGCGATCATCCGCAGGAATTGGAACAGGGGATCGAGCGCTTTGTTAATTTTGGGTTGCGTCCCGACCAGGATGCCTAAGCCAATGCCCACGATCGCCGCCAGACTATAACCTAAGGCAACCCGCTTGAGGCTTTCCAGGGTTTGCCAGAATAAGCCTTTATCTAACCCACCCCGATCCATAAACGGATAGAGCAACAATGTCCGGGTGTTTTTATCGGTAATGATCGAACTAGGTGGGGGTAGTTTGGTGATACCGGACATGGATATAAGTTGCCAAATGGCGATAAAGCCAATGACTCCCAACAGGGGTAAGAAAATATTGTCGCCGTTCTTCTGCCAAAACGATTTCAATGATCCGGAAAAGTTGGTTCCAGGTGTCCGAGTTTGTGCGTTTGCCACCATGAGTTAAGTGCTCCAAGTTTTAGAAGTGCTGAGGGAATGAAGGAATTAAGCGCGTTTGATCTGTAAACTTGCCAGGTAAGCGGACGGCTGCTCGGGGTCAAACTGAATGCCATCAAAGAATTTCTCAACTCCGCGAGAGGTGTTACTGGGGATATCTGCCGCCGCAATCCCCGCTTCTTTCGCCGCTTCCCGCCAGAGGTCTTCCCGATTGACGCGATCGATTAACTGTTTTGCCGTATCAAAATCTTTAATCGCACCATTATGGAAATTCCAGCGCATTGTTTCCGTCAGGAACCAGAGATCGTGGCTCTTATAGGGATAGGACACATTGCCAATATCATCCTTCCAGTACAAAGGACTGCTCTTGAAGTTGTTGACTTCCGGTTGCCCATCGCCCATCGCATACTTGCCTTCGTAGGGCGGTGTGATGACTTGGGCGGGCACATTAAAGTAACTCCGTCCTGCCACAATCTTAATCAGTTCTGGGCGGTTCTCTGGGCGATCGCACCATTGTTGCGCTTCCATCACCGCTTTCAGAATTGCTTTTGTCGCTTTGGGATGCTTATCCACCCAATCGGCACGAATTGCCAGATACTCTTCCGGGTGGAACTGCCAGATTTGCTCGGTCAATGCCGCCATGAAGCCAATGTCATCCGATACAATCCGGTAGGGCCAGGGGTCGCCGGTACTGAAGGCATCCATACTACCTGTCCGCATGCCTTGAACGGTTTCGGCGGAAGGCACAGCCAGGAGATCAATATCGCGATCGGGGTCGATTCCACTCGCTGCAAACCAATAGCGAATCCAAAAATCCTGGTTCACATTGGGGAAGGTATGAGCCGCTTTAAACTTTCTGCCTTCCGTCTTTTCAAAGGCTTTGATGTAGTCCGGGTTGCTAATTTTCAGGTTAATGCCCTTGCCCTGATTTTTGCCTGAAATGGCAATGCCATTCCCCTGGGTGACTAATTGCGCCAGCACATACATCGGCATTTTTCTGCCATTGGTAATGATGCCTTCACTAATTAAGTGGGGCATGGGCATTTGCCACTGACCGCCATCAATCCCACCCCCTTCTGAGCCAATCACCACGTTGTCCCGCGCCGATGCCCAGTTGGCTTGCTTGGAAATCTCGACATTGGGCATGCCGTATTTGGCAAAAAAGCCTTTTTCCTTGGCAATGATTAATGGAGCCGATTCAACAATCGGAATAAATCCTAATTTAATGGTTGTGACTTCGGGCGTTTCACCACTGGCAACATTGACAGCGGGAGCCGCAGACGGGCTTTGTTGTCCTGTACTAGCCTCATCGGGTGGGTTGCCTAAGCAACCTTTGAGAAATACAGCGCTGATTGCTGAAGCCCCTACGGTCGTAACAAACTTACGCCGAGACAATCTAGAAAATTCTGACATAAAACCTCCTGTACTCCCCCGACATGAGGAGTGGTGAATGGGATAGGTGAATGTGACGAAAAACTTTGAGCGAACCTATTTAAGACTGAACACTGAACGGCAACCTGCAACCAGGTACTTAAACCAACAGCATTTTTGTCTTAGTGACGAACAATGAGGTCAGTTGAATGGGGTATTCAGCTAACTTGTAAGTTAGTGTAGCGGGTTTCACGCCTAAAAAGTTGGTTTTGAACGCTAAAGATTAAATAGATCTTAAATAGCATCTATAAGTAGATATTGAGGTGTGGCGGTTTAGAGGCAATACATCATAGATCAAAGTCTATAGAGGTGGTTAGTATCGCTGAAGCTGGGGTGAACTAGACATTTCAAGCAACACGTTTAGCGAGTATTTCTTAATCAGGAAAAAATAGCTTTAAAGCTTAAAGTCCTTGCTATAGCTCTATTTTCTTACCCAGCTTCCTCATTTATAGTGGCTACGAAACTGAATCATTACTTCGATCGCACTTCAGTTGAGCAAACGGTCTATGATAAATTTTTTTACACTTTTACCTGTTAGGTACTCCTAAAAATTAGTTCTTAAATCATGACTAAATGCTTAATCTTTAACCTGGAAAGCTTCTCAATCAGCTAAATAATTGATGATTCTCTATGGTTGCGATTACAGCTAATCTAAAAATGGCTCTATTTCCTGATCAAGGCAGCATCAATTAAGGTGGAAGAAATTCTAGCAGGTCAGCCTATGTGGAGTTGGATTCGTGATGGGGTGCAACGATCGATGTCTGCACTCGCCTTCAGCTTGATTGCCGTCTCCAGTTCGGGAGCGATCGCGGCAGCAAATCCCTTATCTGAAGGGCAACGGTTTGCGGATTGGTGCGATCGACGATCGACGCTGCCAGCCGATACGCAATATACGATTCAGTTGCTATTGGCGATCGCGGGTACAGAAGACTGTCAGACTGCCGAGCAGCATCTCTCTACCCAAATCGTTCTGAATCTGAGTAATAGTCAACTGGCGGATCTGCGTCCATTAGCGGCTTTGACGCAACTGCAAGGACTGGCTCTGAGTAGTAACCAGATTGTTGATCTCAGTCCCCTGGCGAATTTGACGAACCTGACGGAATTGGCGTTAGATGTGAATCGGATTGTGGATTTGCAGCCGTTGTCTCGGTTAACTAAGTTGCAATTGCTGACTCTGGATACCAATCAAATCACCAATCTGCGATCGTTGGCTGGGCTAACCAATCTGACGCACCTGGCTCTATATGACAATCAAATTCAAGATCTGAGTCCGTTAGCCACCCTGACGAAACTGACCCATCTCCGACTATTTCGCAATCGCATTACCGATCTGCGACCCTTAGCGAACCTGAAACAGTTAGAATACTTGTCGCTGCATGAGAATCAAATTACCGATGTGCAGCCCCTGGCTGGCTTAACCAACCTCAAAACTCTATTACTGTTTGAAAACCGCATTACCAATATTCGGGCGTTAGCGACATTGACTCAACTGGAACGGTTAGTGTTGTTTGAGAATCCGATTACGGATATTCAGCCCTTAGCGGGATTATTTAATTTAACCGAGTTATCGTTGGGTAATACTCAAGTCGCGGATCTGTCGCCCCTGACAGGATTACAGCAGTTGACCCACTTAGATTTATTTAATACATCGGTGGCTGACCTGAGGGCGATCGCGTCCTTAGAAAATCTGGTCCACCTCGATTTATTTAATACGTCAGTGTCAGATCTCAGTCCTCTGACCGCTCTGGAGCAATTAAAACAGCTTGATGTTCGCGAAACTCCCCTGTCCCAAAAATCCTGTCCAGTGCAACCCAGTTCGATCTGTCGGTTCTGAGGGGATTGCGATCGCTGCCCATTGCCCCTGGTTCACTTTTCCGGTGAAATAAGATGTGCAGAGAATTTATTGAGCCTAGTTTGATTACATAGGGGTTGGGAGAGAACCATGGTGAATCATCGTTTATCAGGATTGTTTGCCGCCGGAGTTGTGCTGTTAGCGGCTTGTACACCGTCTGACTCGGGCACACCTGGGGATACCGCCAGTCCGGGAGCGGCTGAACAGACCAGTGCCAGCCGTAATAGCGGGAGTGCGATCTCGATCGGGGTTGGGGTAGCCCAAACCAGTAATGTGGCGTTATTGGGGCAGGAGCAGGTTGCGGGCGCTAAAATTGCTGAAAAATACTTCAATGATCAAGGAGGGATTAACGGCACACCCATTCGCCTGGTGTTTCAAGATACGGCAGGGGATGAGCAGGGGGCGATTAATGCCTTCCAGACGTTGATTACTAAAGACAAAGTCGTGGGGATTGTCGGGCCTACCCTGTCTCAGCAAGCCTTTAGTGCCGATCCGATCGCCGATCGGGCAAAAGTGCCTGTGCTAGGACCTTCTAATACAGCAAAAGGGATTCCCCAGATTGGTGATTTTGTGGCGCGGGTATCGGCTCCGGTGGCGGTGGTGGCTCCTAACTCAGTCAAAGCCGCTTTAAAGATTGATCCCAATATTAAGAAAGTGGCAGTGTTCTTTGCCCAAAATGACGCGTTTAGCAAATCGGAAACCGAAATCTTTCAACAAACTGTTAAGGATCAAGGGTTAGAGGTGGTCACGGTACAGAAGTTTCAAACCACCGATACCGATTTCCAGACCCAGGTAACGACTGCCCTAAACTTAAAGCCTGATCTGGTGATTATTTCAGGGCTGGCAGCCGATGGCGGTAATCTAGTACGACAGCTCCGAGAGTTAGGCTACAAAGGATCGATTATCGGTGGTAATGGGTTAAATACTTCTAATATTTTTTCGGTTTGCAAGGCATTATGTGATGGGATTTTAATTGCTCAAGCCTATAGTCCTGAACATCCAGGCGACATTAACAAAGCCTTTCGAGATGCCTATTTTGAGCAGTATAAAAAAGAGCCACCTCAATTCAGTGCCCAGGCATTCGCTGGAGTCCAGGTGTTTGTAGAAGCCCTGAAGACGGTTGATCAACAGAATAAAGTAGCTCAAAAGCCTCTAGGAGACTTGCGAGTAGCATTGAATCAACAGGTATTGGCGGGTAACTACAACACTCCGTTAGGAGAGATTTCGTTTACCCCGGAAGGTGAGATTGTCCAGAAAGAGTTTTATGTGGCACAAATTAAGATGGAGCCAGATGGTAAGAATGGTAAATTTACCTTTTTGAAGTAAATAGTCGAGATTGCCTTACGATCGAGGAATTCCCTTGTGGCAGAGTGTTTCACAGGAACATAATGGCAAGGGATTTCCTGAGAGTAAATTAATTACGGCAACTACTACTTCATTATTTCTAAAAATGTTGTTTTATAGAGAAAGGAGAAGTCTCATGCGACTAGCTTGATGTTTGTTCTGAAACTTTCGTTAAAGAATATTGAGGACGAACATTAACCTGGCGTAAGTGATGTGAGCCACTCTTTCATCGGCGCGATCGCCCCCGCCAAAAGAATGCCTTTGCAAGTCATCTCTGGTCACAGCGCCTCTTGACGACGGAGATTCCAACGTGGGTATAGATGTATCACTGTCCTGTAATAGTCCTCACCAGCGTATGACTCGACCACCTCTAATTCTGGTCGTTGATGATAATGAGGATCATCTCCTTTTAGTGCGCTATGTTCTGGAGAGTCTGGAGTTTGAATTTATTGGTGAAACCGATAGTCAGGTGGCATTGCAGATTGCCAAAAGCCATTGTCCAGATTTAATTTTGTTGGATATTATGTTGCCGACGCTGAGTGGACTGGAAGTGATCCAATACTTACAAGCCGATCCCCTGACTCAGGAGATTCCCGTGATTGCTGTGACCGCCCTGGCTCGCAAAGAAGATCGGGAACGAATGTTACAGGCGGGATTTGTAGACTACATCAGTAAACCTTACATGTTGGATGAGTTAGAAGCGGTGATTCAACGGCAGTTAAGCTCAATCAAAGCTAGTGATTTGACAGGTTAGTCTGCTTGGGTCTGTGCCACCTGCCCATCCCGATCGTCATTCGTCTGATGGCGGTGTTTTGACTTGGGAATTGACTCAGGATTGCGAACCTGTGGGGTTCTATCCAATACCGCGATAATGCCGGTTCTACCCGTTTCCAGGGTGGAATTAGCCATGATATCTAGCACCTCAGTGCTGAGAATCGACGCGATCGTGTTTTTTAGTTGAGCTTGCATGGCTGAATTTAGATCGGCTCTGACTTGTTCAACTAAAGCTTCCTGTCCTTCTTTTTGGAGCAGTTGCTCGGGCTGAGTAATCGAGTCTTCGATCACGATCGCTAGTTTTTCATCGAATAACTGACACGTCACTTTACTGGGACGATGCCCCAAGCGTTCGTAATAAAGGGCTTGAATTTGTTGGGACAGGCTACGCTCTAGCTGTCCTACACTCATAACCATGGTATTCATGACAATTCAGACTTAACATCAATGTAAATGATGATTGATTCGCTAAAAGTGATGAGCAGGACTATCACTCAAAATATGAATAGTAATATAGATGCTACTAACTTGAAGTGAGAGATTTCGATATAACTTTGATTTATGAAACTACCTAAATGTAACGAATTGGCTTTGGTGTAAGCAGCTATCGGAGGGGAGATTTTTAGTTCGATCCGGCTCTAACATGCGATGGAGCGCACTTACTCATAATCGGAAAATATCGGCAAACACCGCTTTAGGCTCCACAATGCGGCGGGGATCGGGGGAGTCATACACCACCATGAGGGCATCATCGTAGCCCAGGCAAGGTACTACGACTAAGCCTTCGGCATGATCACTGCCGATCGTGAAGGGTAAATCAAACAACAGCTTTAGCTCTCCAGATTCAAGGCTAGAAAGGCTATCCCCTGAGCGATCGAGAATATGCTTCAGGCAGAAAACCTGCATAGCTCCTTCGAGTGCCATAGTGGGACCTGCCAGGATAATTAAATGATTCCCGTGTAGGCAAATTTCGCGGACTCCTAAGCCATGTAAATTGACAAAATGCTTGTGATAAAGCTGTTTATTCTTACCAATTTTCTTCAGCCCCAGGATACCCGGCTCAATTTCTTTCACGGCAATTTCTAACACGATCGCCCATCCGCGTAACACCGGACCCCGTAATCCCAGAAAGATGCGATCGTCGTGAACGGCTAATCCTTCAATATCCAACCCGTTTTCTTTACTGGGAATGGGATTGGTTAACCATACACCCAGATGCGGATCATCCTTCAGCGCTTCGGTCAGCAGATTGCCGTCCTCGGTATATTGCAATCGGGCGGCGGTTAATGGCTGTTGCTCAGATTTAGGATGGGCACACTGTTGCTGTAATTTGCCATCCACCACAGGAATTCGCGCGATCACATACCGATTCAGTTCGGTTTTGATTTTAGCCAACCGCTCCATGTCCCTTTGAGCATCTTTGCCCTTGGCTTTAGACCGTTTTGGACTATGGGAGCCGGTTAACCAGAGGTAGGAATTGTCATAACTCAATCCCTCGATATCAATTTCGGTATCTGGTTCACGCAAGTCAATAAAATCACTGATCTTAAAGGGTTGATGCTGCCCAAAAATATAAGGTTTGATCTCGGTTAAGCGCTCGATCGTATTTACTTCGTCGGAGCCAATCCACAGGTGTTGATCTGGGGTGACAGTGATGGCTGAAATCTCGTTCAGCACTGCTTCTGCTCCCTGTTCAAATTGGAGTAACGCCCGACTGAGTAAGAATGGGTAGGACATAGGTGGAGAAACTGAAAATAAAGGACTGCGTAAGGTTACTCATTATCAGAGTATCTTACCCAGTCCATGCTTCTGTACGTGATCAAAGCTGAGTGATCCTTAGGTGCCGACCGCTAGACCTCCAGCGATCGCGGCGGCTGTAGCTGAAGTCAGGGCGGTAGCAAACAACCACCAGGACGCGGTTGCGGCAGCTTTACGGGTTTCTTCCGTCTGTTCCTGGACTTGATGTTTCAAGTCATCCAGACGACGTTGCACCTGTTGTTGCACCCGTTCTGCTCGATGGAGAACACTGTTCCGAACCCGTTCAACCTGGTGAATGATATGTTCCGCATCTGCTTCAGAGATATCTTCCCGTGAGCTGAGTAAGGCAACGAGTGTCCCGCGATCGAATTGCGATAGGCGATCGCGCAGGGCTTCAAATCCGGCTTCTGGATCGTCGAATAGGGTACGCAGATCTTGCTTGATCCCGTCATAGTTCAACTCGGGACGTTCTAGTGAGTTGAGGTAGTTGCGAATTCTGGCGGTGATGGAATCCAGTACCGATTGAATGCGTTGTTGCACTGCCCGAACTTGCTCCAGGGCTTGATCCCGGACTGCCAATACCTGATCCACAATCTGATTGGCTTCTGCTTCGGTCATATCTTTGCGTTGGGACAGCAGTGCCACGATCGTGGAGCGGTCAACGTGCGCCAGTCGATCGCCCAGGCGTTCTACCCCTAATCGAGGATCATTCAGTAATAGCTGTAAGTCTCGCTTAATCCCGTCTGGGTTAAGTTCAGCTTTGCCGGTGTTGCGCAAGTAGTCTTCTAACGCGGTTCTGAAGTCATTCAATTGATTCTGCGTCCGCACTGCCAAACGGCGAGGCGCTTGCAGCACTTGTTGGATCGTATTTTGCACCTGATCCACAACTTGGTTTGCTTCTGCTTCGGTCATATCCTGCCGTTGGCTTAGCAGTTGTACCAGACTCTCGCGATCGAGATGGCTAATCCGTTCCCGCAGGGCGATCGCCCCAATCTGTGGATCGCTTAACAGCATCTTCAGATCCCGTTGAATCCCCTCCGGATTTAGTTCGGCTCGACCCGTATTCCGCAGGTAATCGGAGATCGTGGTCATCAGCTTATCGTACTGATGACTGACGGTAGCTGCCACCATTTGGGGAACATGGGTGACTTGAGTCCAGTTTCTTTCAACCTGATCAATGATCTGATTGGCTTCAGTGGCGCTTAAGTCCTGCCGTTGGCTTAACAGTTGCACCAACGTATCGCGATCGAAATGGGAGAGTCGCGCCCGAATGTCATGCATACCCGTTTGGGGATCGGAGAGCAGCGTTTTCAGATCCCGCTCAATGCCGTCTGGATTTAATTCCGCTTTACCCGTGTTCCGCAGGTAATCTTCCACCCGTTGCCATTGGTTGGTGACGCGGGTTTTCACTCCCTGTTGCACACTTTCTGAGTCTGACAGGGTCAGATGAAAGACCCGCTCTAGTTCCGTTGCCACTTGTTCAACTTCTAGTGGTGTTAGATCACCCCGTTGATTCAGGAGTCCTGCTAATGTGCCGCGACCATAGGGTAAGAATCGTTCCCGTAGGCGAGTGGCATCCACATCTGAGTCTTCCAGGATCGGTTTGAACTCTCGGTTTAAAGCGGCTGTGTCTAATAAGGTTGCACTGGAAGTTGTGCGCAGGAATCGTTCAATCTGTACCTGTAGGGCGCGGGCTTTAATGCGTTCTTCCTGTCCGGTTACTTCCTTCAACACATCGCGTCGAACTGCCTCCAGTTCCCGTGAGATGGTATGAATTTCATCCTGGGTAAATACGCCTCGGGATTGCAAGAGTTGCTCAAATTCCGAGCGGTTGAGTTGTTCTAGTTCATGACGAACTAATGTTGCATTGGCGCTGGGATCATAAAGCACTTGCGGAAAATCCCGGCGGATTGTCTCAGAGGTCATTTGCCAGGAATAAGTGTTCAGCAAATAGTTTTCGACATCGGCTCGAATCACACTAGGAGGTGTATTCACTGGCTGACTACTCGTGGCGATCGTTACCACTTTATCCGCTTGATCCGTGACTTGATCCCGGGCAGATTTTAATTGGTTCAGGATGCGATCGACATCAAAATCATTCAGGTCAAGTCGTCCCAGGGCAACGCCCATCAAGCCGTTGAGGAATTGCGTAAAGCCACCGGAGCTATTATCGGGTTGCCGTTGCTGTCGTAGTTCATTGACGAGTTGATCTAACCGTTGTTCTACCCCACCAGAGAACAACTGATTAGGACTGGCGGATTTAATATAGTCCACCAACTCGCGCATTGGATCGGGTTTACTAACCTTGCGAACCGTTTGTTGCCAGGCATCTTCCAGTTGATCGGCAATTCGATTTACTTCCCGCTTCGATAGGTCACTACGACTGCTGACCAGTTCCACGATCGCGGCGCGGTCAATTTTGCGGAGGCTATCCGGATCAGCCACATTCATCAGTTCGGGATCATTCAGCAGGTTCTCAAACTCCCGCCGAATCCGACCCATATCCAGTTCTGCCGGACGCAGTTTTGCCAAATAATCTTCTAAATTTTCCCGTAGTGTTTCCGGGTCAATTCCGGCAGTCAGTTCCCGGCGGACGGCGATGGCAGCCGCTTCGGCGGTAGAAATGATTTGATCTCGGGCGACTTTAGCCCCGAATGCGGCTGAAGCTGTACCGACGATCGACTGGAATCCCGAAACGGCAGCATTCACGACAGAACCGATCAAGGAACCCACGGTGGTGGAACTGATCCAAACCAGTAAACAAAAATAGGTGCCCCAGATGACTAAACCGACAATGCCACCCAGAACCACATTATTGATCAGGCTGAGTTTAACGGCTAATAGGCAGGCAACAAACAAGGCAATGCTCACGGTGACTAGCGTCCAGATCCCGATCGCGGTGCCAATTTTACGAATACCACCTCCATTCCCAGAGTCGTGACTATCGGAGTCTGATTTCGCACCTAAATAAGAGATGCCTGCGGCGACTGACAGGTTGGTCAGGAGCAATTGGAAACCAAACGCCAAGACTAACCCTGCGACTAAGGCTACAAAGAAGCGTGGCCCCGAAAAAAATAGGGCTGCCTGTTCCGGGGTTTGAAAGCCTTGAACAACAGCTTGTGCTATCCATAAATGTGGGTCTGCTAGACCCAACAGCATGTTTCCGTTCTGAAGCATGGTTTTCCCTTAGTTACTGTGTGTTCGTCAATATCAAATAGACTGCCGCGATCGCTGTGCAGCCACGATGGTGTGCCTCAACACGGACTGTGAGACCACCAAAGCATGATTTGTTTAGTACCAATTTGAGATGATGCTTACTACATTTATGCAGGTGAAAGGAGAAATGAACTCATTGGTCTATCTCACTCAGGTAAGAATAGTGTTGCTTTCTCCAAGTTGAAGTAATTCAATTGAACGCTGTTTTATTCCTTCAGGAATCTTTCTGAAGAGGTAACTGATTGCTGAACCTACTCTGCTAATGGATATAAACCTGTGAAATAGCCAGTTGTAGAGCGTTGGAGTAGGTATTTGCAACGATCAAGCAAAGGTGAGGTAAATTCCCCAAATTTCTACCTAAAGGTCATGCTTCTTTCAAGAAACCTATCCTTGGATAGATCTCGCCGTTATCCAAAGATGGATTTAGTCCTGCATGATTAAGCATACTGGTGTAACCATAGCGTCTACTTGTGCCTTACAGCCGTTATCGGATGAATAAACCACAGTGAAGATGGGGAATGGGGAGTGGGGAGTAGGGAATGGGGTGGTTTAACCAAGTGAAAATTGCTGTCAACTCCAGTTGTCGGCAATTTTGCTTCTGGGTTAGAGCGAGGAACCAGTGTGGGGCTGGGAGTCGCTTATAACAACCGTTTTGATTGTAGGAAATTGCTAACAACGACTTTGATATCCTGAAGTTCACCTTCCACTAAGTAATTCATTTGTCGCATTTCATCGGCGGAAATTAGCCCCCTCAAGGGAGCGATCGCCGTCTGAATTTGGGGATATTTTTGTAACGTTGCCTGACGTATCAAGGGGACGGCTTCATAGGGCGGGAAGTAACGGCGATCGTCCTTAAGTACCACCAAACCCAGACGGGCAATTTGTCCATCGGTAGAATTTCCGGCGATAAAATCTACCTGATGTTGCATGAGGGCGCGGTAAATTAAACCTAAATCCATTACCTGGGGTGGTTGGGCAAATTGCAAATTGTAGGTTTTTGCCAATCCGGGAAACCCATCTTCCCGCTCCAAAAACTCATAGCCAAATCCGGCTCGCCATTGGGGAGTATATTGGGCGGCTTGAGATAGGGTTTGAATCTGATGCGTTTGGGCATCTTCCCCCCGAATCATCATGGCAAAGGTATTTTCAAAGCCCAATGACGGCAACACCGTAATGGCATGTTTAGCATAGAGGGACTGTAAGCGCCGGTAGATTTCCTGGGGGTCGGAAATTGTCGGTTGTTTAAAGATCCCCGTGTAGGCTGTGCCTGTGTATTCCACATACGCGTCAATGTCACCACTGAGTAATGCTTTATGACTGACGAAGCCTACTAATCGCCGTCGATCGACTGTGAGATTAGTGTGGTGCTCAATTTGTTGTGCCAATAGCTCTTGCAGAATATCTTGCTCAGTAAAACCTTTGGAAGCAATCACTAAATTGGTTTGCCCTACTGAGGAAGATTGCGGTTGGCAATTCCCTAGCCCCAGTGTGAGGACGATCGCAATCAGAAATAGGCTGAAGAAGCGTTTCATAGTTCAGTTGGTGAACGTAATAACCCTGAGAAAAACCTAGCTTAAATGATTCCTTTATGCTGCTTAAGTAACTTTACGGAGACTATCAGTTCTATTGCATTAAAACAACGGGAATTCAAGGTTGAATTTGGTTAATTACTATGTTCTTTAACGAGAAAAACCCTGGTTTGCCTTGAGTGTTTGCTCAATCTTTATCGTAAAAAACTTAATGATTTATATTTTTTTAATTTTAAGCCCATATACTAAGACGTAATGGCAGTGAATGTATAATAGATAACAATCATGAAGATTCGTGAAGGGGTATGGCAGTCGAACTTAGATCAAGAAATTCTCCTGCAAAGAATTACTTATCGTATTCGTCAATCGATCGAACTGCACGATATTCTCACGACAACCGTAGCAGAAGTTCGCTCCTACTTAGGCACTGATCGGGTGATGGTCTACCGCTTTCACTCGGACAACACTGGTAAGGTAATTGCGGAATCAATTCAGGCGCAACGGCTACCTTCACTGCTAGGTCTAAACTTTCCGGCGGAAGATATTCCTCAGCATAAACGAGAATTGTTTCTTACGACTCGTCAACGTTCCATCGTGGATGTCGCAACACAACGGATTGGCTTTAGTGATTTAGACTGTCCCCAAACGGGGGCATTGTTATCAACACCAGAGATTCAGTATCGTCCGGCAGACCCCTGCCATATTGCTTATCTGACGGCAATGGGGGTGCAATCATCGTTAGTAGTGCCAATTCTGAGTCGCGACTTGCAAACGGTTGATGCGCCTTTACAACTCTGGGGGCTACTTGTCTCGCACCATTCGGAAGCCCGTCCGGTTTTAGCATCGGAGTTGGAGGTTGTGCAACAGGTGGTTGATCAAGTTTCGATCGCGATCGCGCAAGCCACATTACTCGAACAAACGCGAGCGCAGGCTCAACGGGAAGCCACTATTAATCGCATTACCAGCCTGTTACATGTTTTACCCGATTGCCAACTTCAGGCGGCGCTGGAAGCAACGGTAGCTGTGTTTCAAGGGGCAGGGGGCAGACTGTATATCACTGCTTCCGAGGGGCAATCCAGTCAGTTATATACCTGCGGTCAGCAACCGATCGCCCTGGAATTAACGGATGATTGGTTGGAGCATCAATCGAGTTGGCAACACTGTTTGTTAGCGGCTGATGCCCCAACTCGTTCAATTCCACCAGCGGTTGAACAGATGCCGTTTTATGTAATTTCCGATTTATATTTAGTAGATGATTTCTCGCCTTTATTTCCGGCGTTCCGTCCAACTCAAATTCGTAGTCTAATTATCGTCCCGCTACGCTATGCCCACCAAACCCTGGGATGTTTAACCATCTTTCGCAATCAGGTTGATGTGGAAACCCTGTGGGCAGGACGGGTCGATCGCAGTGAAACTGGATTACAACAGCCGCGACTCTCGTTTACGGCATGGCGGGAGGTGAAACATAAACAAGCAATTACCTGGAGTAGCGATGACGTTGACCTGGCACATGTGTTAGGGCATCACTTTGCGATGGCAATTCAGCAGTACCAACTGTATCAACAAGTGCAGTTATTGAATGTCAACCTGGAACAACAAGTGCAGACCCGAACTGCCGAACTGCAACAGTCCTGGAAGGTAGATCGAGTGCTGAAGCAGATCACCAACCAAATCCGACGAACATTGGATCTGCAAACGATTCTAAAAACGATCGCGCGGGAGGTGCTCAAGTTACTGGATACCGATCGCGTGGTGATCTATCAATTCACCCATTTTTGGCAAGGGGAAGTGGTGGTTGAATCGGTGTCGGGGGATTGGCTGTCGTTGCTGGGGAAGGTTTACCGGGATGAATGTTTTCCCCAAACCCATGCCCAACTCTATCAAAAAGGGCGCATTCGGGCAGTGAATGATGTGGCGCAGTCCGATTTAGCCCCCTGTCATATTCAGTTTTTACAAGACATGCAGGTGCAGGCTAATTTAGTTGTGCCTATCCGGATTGGACCTGATCTATGGGGGTTACTGGTGGGGCATGAATGTAAGGCTCCTCGGATTTGGCAAGGGTTAGAAATTGATCTGGTGCAACAACTAGCTGATCAAGCGGCGATCGCGATTCAACAGGCGGAGTTATACGCTCAAAGCCGGAAGGCCGCAGAAACGGCAACGGCTCAAGCCCAACAGTTAGAACAGACTTTACATGAACTGCAACAAACCCAGACTCAACTGATTCAAGCGGAAAAAATGTCGAGTTTGGGACAACTGGTGGCTGGCGTTGCCCATGAGATTAATAATCCGGTCAACTTTATTTCTGGCAATATTGCCTGTGCTGATGAGTACATTCATAATCTGCTGCATTTAGGACAGTTATGTCAAAGCCATACAACCCAATTGCCACTCGAATTGCAACAATTGATCGCTGACCTGGATTTAAATTTCATCATGGAAGATCTACCGAAGTTGTTATCCTCCATGAAATTAGGAGCCGATCGCATTCGACAAATTGTTCTATCACTCCGCAATTTTTCGCGGTTGGACGAAGCCGAAATGAAGCCGGTAGATATTCATGAGGGCATTGATAATGCCTTACTGATTCTGCAACATCGGTTAAAAGCTAAACCGGATTCGCCGGAAATTCAGGTAATTAAGCAGTATGGTCAATTACCCCTGGTAGAGTGCTATGCCGGACAGTTGAATCAGGTATTTCTGAATATTTTAAGTAATGCGATCGATGCGATCGAAGGCGATTGGGGTACGGTACCACAGCAACCTACGCCTAAGACGGGAACGATCACTATTGGCACAGCCGTCAAACAGACCGATCTAATCACGATTCAGATTGCGGATAGTGGTTCTGGTATGACTGAAGCGGTGCGTAAACGATTATTCGATCCCTTCTTTACCACTAAACCGGTTGGCAAGGGCACTGGCATCGGCCTATCGATTAGTTATCAAATTGTCACAGAAAAACATCGAGGAGCCTTGTGGTGTACGTCTGAACCCGGACAGGGTTCGGAGTTTTGGATTGAAATTCCGATCCGACAAACCTTGGCATCCGTTGTGCCAGTGCCTTTACCGTTACAGTCTGCCTGATTGGTAGTCGGTTTAAGTCAGGTCGGGGGGCTAGGAATGACGTTTCACAGTTAAGCGGTGTTCAATCCAGCCAATGCCGTAGTCAATGACCAGAGCGATCGCGGCGGCGGGAATGGCTCCAGCTAAAATGAGTTGATCATTGACAACTGAAATACCGCGAAAAATCAAAACTCCCAGTCCACCCGCACCAATGGCGGCGGCAATTGTGGCAATGCCGATCGCTAAAACCGCTGCAACTCGGACTCCTGCTAAAATCACACTCATGGCTAGCGGCAATTCAACCTGTGTGAGTAATTGCCAGTCGGTCATTCCCATACCACGTCCAGCTTCGCGGATAGATGGATCAATTCCTATAATCCCGGTGTAAGTATTCCGAATAATTGGCAGAAATGAATACAGTGTTAGGGCAATAATGGCTGGAATGGCTCCAATCCCGACCAGGGGAATCAGTAGCCCAAATAATGCCAAGCTCGGAATCGTTTGTAGTGTATTTGCGATCGCCAGTACCGGCTGACGGAATACTTTTTTGCGAGTAATCATCACTCCTAAGGGAATGCCAACAATAATGGCAATCGCCAGGGCAATCATGACTAAAATTAAATGTTCGATCGTGTGTTGCCAAATGTCCGCCGCATAGCGAATTAAAAAGAATTGATTCATGGGGTGAATGATGTAAATTGGTCGAGCGATCGCAGCGTAGCCAGGAAGGTTTGGGCTTCGGGATGGGAGGATTCTAGAAATTGCTCAGGTGTACCCAGAAACACAAGTTCTCCGGCTTGCATTAAGCCAATATGGGACGCTAAAACCAGGGCTTCCTGAAGGTCATGGGTGACAAAGACGACGGTTTTGCCTAATTCTTGCTGGAGTTGTTTAAACTCTTGCTGGAGTTCCAGTCGGGTAATCGGATCTAAGGCACCAAAGGGTTCATCCATTAGCAAAATCGGCGGATCGGCAGCCAGCGATCGGGCTACTCCCACCCGTTGCCGTTGCCCACCAGACAGTTGATAGGGATACCGATGGGCGAACTCGCTCGGCTCTAAGCCCACCAGATATAATAATTCATACACCCGATTTTTGATTTGCTTGGACTTCCAGCCTTGCAACCTGGGGACGACACCCACATTTTGTTCAATCGTCCAATGGGGGAATAAGCCCGTCTCTTGAATAACATAGCCAATCTGTCGCCGCAGTTGAATTGGATCCCAGGCAGTTGTCGCTTGCCCCTGAACTTGCACCGCTCCACTGGTTGGCATCAGCAAGCCATTAATCAGTTTCATGGTAGTCGTTTTTCCAGAACCACTCCGACCTAATAGGACTAAAGCAGTTCCCGTGGGAATCGTAAAATTTAATTGCGATAGGAGAGAACGCCCCCCCACGGCAAAACCAACCTGGCAAAACTCGATCGCATCAATGGGGTGATGGTGCGGCGGGACGATGCTGTCCTGTTCCATAATGGCTGTACTGATGGAGACTGCTTCAAACTTACCATCCCTGATCAAAAGTGGTGCTGTGATCGCGCTTACCAATCACTGATCTCAGTAGATCTTAAAAGGATCAGTTGCACAGTGGTTTGCTGCTCTGGAATACTGTGAAGGATCAGCTTGCCGCCATAAAGTTCTAATAATCGTTTGGCGATTGTTAATCCTAAGCCTGCCCCTTGCTGTTCATAAAACTTGCGATCGAACTGAATATAGGCTCCTAAATTGGCGACCTGTTCCGCCGTCATGCCCCGCCCCTGATTAGTAATCTGCACTTGATAGAAGTCTGGTTCAATCCGACTGGTAATTTGTACTGTATGACCCGATTTCGAGAATTTGAACGCATTATCAATTAATTCCTGGAGCACTTTACATAATTCTGACTCTGGAAAGGCAATCGCCACATTTTGTAAATCCATCTGTAAATCCGGCGATCGCTGGCGCTGCTGTGCGATTTGATGAGCGGTTTGGTGAATCAACAGAGCCGGATTTTGGGTGGCATTAACTAATGTTGTAGGTTGTGGTTCTGGGGCGTGAGTGGCGATTTCGAGACGAGCATAGAGTAAAAAATTTTGAATTAACCGATGTAAGCGTTCCGCCGAAATCTGGACGGCATCGGCAATTTCTAATACCGTTTCGCGATCGATGCCATCTGCCAGGACACGGAGGGTTTCGACGGCACTCAGAATTCCCGTCAATGGTGTGCGTAACTCATGCGGCAATGACAGGGCGATGCTACTGCGTAAATCATCCAGTTGCTTCTGAGTTTGCGATTGAAGAGCATGGTGCTTTTCCAACCGACTGGTAATTGCGGTTAATAATTCCTTGGCATCACAGGGTTTGACCAAATAGTCGTCTGCCCCCAAATTCATCCCTTGTCTAAAGTCAGTCTGCCGGTCTCTGCCAGTCAAAAAAATGAATGGAATGCTGATAGTTAGGGGATTTTGGCGTAACGCTGTTAGGACATCATAACCATTGAGTCCCGGCATTTCCACGTCACACAGGATGATGTCAGGTAATTGCTCTTGGGCGAGTTGAATTCCCGCATTACCATTCTCTGCTCCGATCGCGTGAAAGCCCTCAATCTCCAGCAAGTCCTGAATCATCTCACGAACGAGTAGATCATCCTCAACAACTAAAACGGTCTTCATCAAACACAATTTATTTTTAAAATTAGCTTAAAGCTGCCCAAAGGTTCTTCAGAAAAAATTCCGAACTCTCCTAAGCCTAATGTAGGGTGATCAGATTTCACTTAAGAGAGTCTTAAGAAATTTTGATAGTGTCAGAATTTAATTATGTCAATAGAAATTTACCTTCCCGATCTGTACTTGTGTGTACACAGTAGGAGCTGTAGGAAGAGGCGCTAGCTCTAATGCAAAATCCGCTACCAAAGGCATAGAACGCTCTGGCAACGGATAGAGATTAGTCAATGCTCTTAGATCTGCGGGTGACTCGTTCTGTCCCCTACTCTAAATTGGTTCCGACCAGACAGACTCCAACTAAATTTGCCCCCTCTAAACTGGCACTGGCTAACTCTGCACACAACAAGTTTGCTCCGGCTAAGTTAGCACCTGCCAGGTTGGCGGCTTGCAGATCCGCTTCCTCCAGGTTCGCCTCGGTTAGCAACGCTCCTTGTAAATCTGCTTGTGTCAGGTTAGCCCCCTGTAAATTTGCTCCGCTTAAATTCACCCCTCGTAAGTCGGCTCCCCGTAAATCCACCCCCTGCAAATTGACCCCCATCAGGTTGGCCCCGCTGAGAAACGCTCCGGCAAAGGTGGCTCTATGTAAGCGCGATCGCATCAGGTTGGCTCCGCGCAAATTCGCCGATCGCAAATCTGCCTCGGTCAAGTCTGCCTGCATTAAATTGGCTCCCACCAAACTGGCTCGCACATCTGCCCCAACCAACTTCGCGCCAATTAAGGTGGCTCCATCTAAGGTGGCTCCAGTGAGGCAGGCTCCACTCAAATCGGTTCCCATTAGCCTTGCTCCAGCCAGGTTAACATTTTGCAGATTTTGACCGGATAGATCCTCATCCTCTAAATCGGCACCAGGCAGTTGCTTCAGGGTTCCAGAACGCAAGGCATTGAGATTCATAGGTTGACAAGGGGAAGGATAGGGGATGAGGGAAATAGGGAGATCAGGTCGTTAGGGATTAGGGGTTGCCAAACAGGGTATCGCTACAGTGAGAATCAATCAGCCATAGCCCCGCCGAAATTTTGGGCAGATTAATTGAAAGATTTAATCCCTGTTGTAAGCCGCAAACGAGGAGGGATAGGGTTTCCATTAGCTTGGGATCCCAGCGATCGCCTTGGTGTTGCCGACAATCGGCTAAGGCTTTTGCCATCATTTCCGCCGGACTGAGCGGATCAGGGACTCCGACCGTCTGCTGTTGTGCCTGGGCATAGCGCATCTGGGCTAGTCGTTGTTGGAAATCTTCCACTAATCCCAAAATTCTGGACTCCAGTGGAATTTCATCTCCTGCCAGTCCGGCGGGTTGTCCTGACCCATCCCAATGTTCGGTTTGGTGGGTGATAATGGTTGCGATCGCTCGTAAACGCGGCATTGTGCGTAACACCTGGGCACCAGGGATGAGGGGGCAACTGGGGGCGGCTGGTTCGGCGGTATCGCTATAACGGGTGGTTCTGGCGGTTAGCATGGGTTCCGATTTCTGGAGCGGAGCTAACCGATGCAGCAATCCAGCAAGTTTCAAGCGATGGAGCTGCCAAACAGGTAAATCGAGCAGTTGCCCGATCGCTTCCGCTAAAACCGCCACTTCCGCCGCTGCCGTGGGATTGATGGCATCGGCTTGATCGGTTAACTGCGCCATGCGTAAGAAGGCCTGGACTTCATTGGATACTAAATTGTTGTCCAGAATATCCTGGTGCAGATTGGCTGAAATCTGGGCGGCGGCTGGATTGGTTAAACTGATCTGACTGGATTGCAGGTAATTGACGACCCGCGCTACGATCTCGCCCAAATCATCCGTTGTTTCGGCTGGCGTGGTGGTAATCTCCTGTACCTGGGTCGCTAGCTGTGCTGCCAGGGTGGGGTTGTATGGCTGGATATGATCGATCGTCAGTTTTACCGTTTCCTGTACCAAATTGCTCTCAAAGGTCCAGAAGCCATAGAACTTGCGCTCTAGATCCTCCGAGGGGATTCCTTGGACACCATAATCTGCCGGGGCAAGCTCCTGGCACAACACCATCGCTGCATAGGTGGGAGCCAGAATCATCAAGTGCCATTCCTGTGCCACCGGATCCTCAGGCGGTAGATGGACTAGCTCTACATTCGATCGCTGACTGGTGGGATGCTCGGCAAATCCGGCATCTGGGGTTGCCATGATCACGATCTGCCGCGATCGTTCGGCTAACTCAGCATAGCGATCGGCTTCCTGTAAGTACCATTTGCCCCGTTGAAAAGCGGTAATCACTAAGGGTTGGCTATGGCAGGACAGAATACAGTCTTCCAGCGCGTGACACAGTGCCACCAGGGTATTTTTGTAGTACACGCCAAAATTGAGGGCGCGTTTCCCCGGTTGCCCCGGTTGGTGTGCTACTTTCAACTGATGCAGAATCGAGCCTTCTAACATGGTCAGGACTGGGTAACAAGAACTGAGGGCGATGGGGTGGTGGCTGGGGCTGCGATCGGAGCTGTGAGTGCGGCTTCCAGATCTGCCCGACCTAAGCGAGCTTCCAAAATATTCATCACTTCGCGACCAAAATCGTTGGGATTCTGTCGCCAGGCTTGCAGACACACTTCCCCAAAAAATGAACCCAGAGGCTCCGGGTTCCACAGGAGTTTGCGGGCGGTCCAGGGCATTAGGCTCATGGGGTTATACCCTGGTTTAAGGATGCGGTTTTGGAAGGCGTAGGTTTCCAGATGGGTATGGGGTTGGAGTCCAATAAAGAAGATGGCGGGTTCAACATTGTCTGCCCCAAAGATATTCTCTAGTTCCCGGTGGTAGGCGATCGTCTGGCGGATGGTTTCCGGACGTTCGTCGATCACATTAAAGGAATAGTTGACCGATACCAGATCATTAAATCCCGCCGCTTTCAGGTCACGACAGTTTTCTAGCACCGTCCGCAGGTTATACCCCATCCGCATTTTGCGTACCAGTTCCTGGGAACCGCTCGTAATGCCGATCTCAAAATAGTTCATCCCCGTTTTGACCATCAGATCGCACAGTTCTGGGGTCAAATTATCGGCTCGGATATAGGCTGCCCAGTGAATATCCTGCATACCAGCATCTAAGACTTTTTGCAGCAGTTCCACCACATCATCAATATACTTCCGGGCAGGGATCAGTTGGGCATCGGTAAACCAGAAGTTGCGAATGCCGCGATCGTAAAGTTGGCGCATCTCTGCCACCACTTCATCGGCAGGATTGATCCGCACCTGTTTGCCTTCAATTACCGTATAGACGCAGTAGCAGCAATTATGAGGACACCCCCGTTTCGTCTGCACCCCAACATAAAAATCTTCTGCCTGAAAATAATATTCAAATTCTGACCAGATCGTTTCTATATAGTCATAGTTACAAGCGGTTTTCTCGATCGCCGCCGGAGCTTCATGAATTAAGCGATCACGGGGAGTAGTTTCCCCCACGACATAACAGCGCTCATCTTGGAAGTCTTGCCCCCGTAGCAGTTTTTCCAGGAGCATCTCTCCTTCCCCGACGGAGATGATTGTCCCTTTAGGCAAACTCTTGCCTAGCTGTTCATAAAATACACTGACTGCCCCACCACCGACGACGGCTTGTGCCTGAGCCTGATACCGTTTAGCCCGGTTTAAGCCGCGCCGAATTAAGCTCAGGTTTTGCCAGAGTTCGGCGTAGTAGGCTGTCATGACACGCAAGCCCCCTAAGGCTCCCCGCAGCTTAATCAACGGATTGCGGGCATAGTACACCTCGAAGGCATGTTGGAGTGGATTGCCTCCCCGCCCACCGACCGGGGCATAAATCTGAATATCCCGCCAGGAGAAAACCAGTAAGGTGGGCTGAAATTGATCAATACAGGCATCCAGCGCTGAAGCATAGTCCAGAGGCGGTACGGTGCCTAGATCAAAGATTTTCTGAGGAATCGTCGGAAAGACTTTATGGACATGAGCGGCCAGGTAAACCACCCCGATCGGAAAAATCGGGTTACACGGGAGACGAACGTAAAGAATCCGGTTGGTCATTATCAATAATCGTGTAAGTCAGAAATCTGAAAACTATTTTCATATAACTTTACGATACCACCGACTTCTTTTCCCTGCATGATCAATTGGTCACGATCATTACAGGGGTTTATTTGTCAACAGAGAAAGATGAACGCTAGTCGGGGTGGCAGCACGTTACCTCAGTACGATCGTTGTGTAAATGCCGAGTCATCCTTAAGGGGGATTTGAGGGCAGTAACTCATAGAATCGCTGAGATGGTAACCGGATTTACAACCGTAGGGGATCGCTCGGTGTTAGCTTGTATATAACCTTTAATGCCTCAGAATCTTTTTTAACTTTATTTAATCATGGCTCAAGTCCTTGATCCCCTACCGTCCGGTAGCCACGATCCCATTGTTTGCTGCTATGTCAATGCGACTAGTCGCATGCAAATCGCCCGCATTGCCAATATTGCCAACTGGTATTTTGAACGCGTCGTGTTTCCGGGTCAGCGCTTGATCTTTGAAGCTCCCCCTGAAGGCTTGCTAGAAATCCACTGTGGCATGATGGCAAGTGCAATTCTGTCCGATACGATCCCCTGCGATCGACTGCAAGTAGAAGATATTCTGCCAACGGCTCTAGATCTAGAGCATCAGCAACGCCTAGAGGAATTGAATGATGGCATGGGAGTGCCAAGTGAATCGATTACCGAGCCTGCGGCTGCCTCCTGATTGTCTTGACTGAAGTGGCGGATTGCCTGATTCTGCTGGGGGATACCTCAGGTCAAGGACAGCAGGTGGGTCTGGGATCGGTTGGTGGAGTGATTTTTGCCAAGCTGTACTAGTCCTACCCCCGATGATGGGATGATGGGAGAATAGTGACTCACAACACAGTAGGCATCAATATGGCTCGAATTCAATTTGCGAGAGGCGTGGATGAAGATGTAATTCCTGATGTGCGGCTGACGCGAGCGCGGGATGGTAGCAATGGTACAGCAACTTTCTATTTCCAAAATCCCAAGGCATTAACCAGTGCTCAGCCTGAAGGAATTACCGGGATGTATTTAATTGATGAAGAGGGCGAACTGAGTACCCGCGAAGTGAAAGCAAAATTTATCAATGGTCAACCCGAAGCGTTAGAAGCGGTCTACTTAATGAAGTCGGTAGAAGAATGGGATCGCTTTATGCGGTTTATGGAACGCTATGCTCAAGAGAATGATCTGGGCTTTACTAAATCTGACGGTTAGGTGCGACGCAGGTACTCTTTAGGGTGACTTGACTCCTGCAAGGGCGCAATTTTTGTGCCCTTTTTTGAATCAGTTCGTCGGAAACACTCGGCGATCGTTGTGTAGATTAGGTTAGAATTGTTAAGGCTTCTTTACCAGAATTCGTGACTTGTCTTTAGGAAAACTTGCTTAAGAAGCCAGTTACTCACACATCCTCTCTTACCTGGATCCCTTTTTATGACCCTGCCTATCCGCAATGTTGCCATCATTGCTCACGTTGATCACGGCAAGACCACCCTCGTTGATGCGCTCCTTAAGCAAGCTGGAACGTTTCGGGAAGGCGAAGACGTACCCGATTGTGTGATGGACTCGAACGCGCTAGAGCGGGAACGGGGAATCACAATTTTGTCGAAGAATACGGCGGTTCGCTACAAAGATACGCTGATCAATATTGTTGATACGCCGGGACACGCTGACTTCGGTGGCGAGGTAGAGCGGGTATTGGGAATGGTGGATGGCTGTCTACTGATTGTGGATGCCAACGAAGGTCCGATGCCCCAAACTCGGTTTGTGTTGAAGAAGGCTCTGGAAAAAGGGCTACGCCCGATCGTGCTGGTCAACAAAATCGATCGCCCCCAGGCAAATCCCCACGGGGCAATTGACAAAGTCTTAGATCTATTTCTGGAACTGGGCGCAGATGATGACCAGTGTGAGTTTCCTTACCTGTTTGCCTCTGGTTTAGCTGGCTTCGCGATCGATCAGCTCGAAGATGAACGGGTAGACATGCAGCCGTTGTTTGATGCCTTTCTGCGCCATGTGCCCCCGCCAGTTGGTGATCCAGAAAAGCCATTGCAATTGCAAGTCACGACCCTGGACTACTCGGATTACCTGGGGCGGATTGTGATTGGCAAGATCCACAATGGCGTGATCCGCATGGGGCAGCAAGCTGCGCTGATGACGGAAACCGGACAGATGGTGAAAGCCAAGATCACCAAGCTGATGGGCTTTGAAGGACTGAAGCGGATTGATATTGAATCTGCTTCGGCAGGCAATATTGTGGCGGTAGCTGGCTTTGCTGATGCCAATATTGGCGAAACCATTACGGATCCAAATGATCCCCAAGCTCTGCCCCTGATTAAAGTCGATGAACCCACGTTACAGATGACCTTCTCGGTGAATGACTCGCCGTTTGCCGGACAAGAAGGGTCGCTGGTGACTTCTCGCCAGGTGCGCGATCGCCTGTTCCGCGAATTGGAGACGAACGTGGCTCTACGGGTAGAAGAAACCGACTCTCCCGATAAGTATCTTGTCTCGGGTCGGGGAGAACTTCACCTCGGAATTTTGATCGAAACCATGCGGCGGGAAGGCTATGAATTCCAGGTATCCCAGCCTCAGGTGATCTATCGGGAAGTAAATGGGCAACCCTGCGAACCCTATGAAACCCTGGTGCTGGATGTGCCTGAGGAAGCGGTGGGTAGCTGTATCGAACGCTTGGGGCAACGCAAGGGTGAAATGCAGGATATGCAGGTAGGGACAAACGGACGCACTCAGTTAGAGTTTGTGATTCCGGCGCGGGGCTTGATCGGCTTCCGGGGTGAATTTATGCGGATGACCCGAGGCGAAGGCATCATGAACCATAGCTTTTTGGATTACCGTCCGCTATCGGGCGAAATTGAAGCCCGTCGGAATGGGGTGCTGATTGCCTTTGAGGAAGGGGTAGCCACCTTCTATGCCATGAAGAATGCGGAGGATCGGGGAGTATTTTTCATCATCCCTGGCACTCGGGTGTACAAGGGCATGATTGTGGGCGAACATAATCGTCCGCAGGATCTGGAACTGAATGTCTGTAAGACGAAGCAATTGACCAACCACCGGGCATCGGGTGGCGAGGAACTGGTACAATTGCAAGCCCCAGTCGAAATGAGCCTGGAGCGGGCGTTGGAATATATTGGTCCCGATGAATTGCTGGAAATTACCCCCCAGTCAATCCGCTTGCGGAAGTTGGCAAAGGTAAAAAAGTTGGCAGGTAAAAAGTAGGCTAGTTCATCAGAGTGGGGCAATCCGAGAGGACTGTCCCACATGGCTAATTGGCATTTGTAGACGGCTTCCGCCTACACGGGGCGATATTCCCGTCCTGTTCCCATGCCTTCAAAATCACGATTCGACGATCGCGAGGGATCAAAGCCTTCATTGCGGACTCGTCGCCGCAGATCACCCGCATCCGGTGAGGCTTTCACCGCTTCATCCGGGCTAATCTTACCCAGCAGCACCAGATCACATAGCACCTGGTTCATCACCTGCATCCCTTCGTTAGTTCCAGTTTCCATTAACTGGAATGCCTCAGCTTCATTGCCCTTGAGCAAATAATCCTGCATGGCGGGGGTATTAATCAGGATTTCGTGGGCGGCCGTCCGCCGACCATCCGTGGTCGGAATCAGTAATTGGGCAATCACCGAAACCAGAGACTCGGTAATCTGTACCCGCATGGCAGGCTGTTCGTCCGGGTTGTAGATATTGAGTAAGCGATTCAGAGCATTCAAAGCACTGCGTGTATGGAGAGTACCCAACACTAAGTGCCCGGTTTGAGCCGCTTTCAATGCGGTATCGACGGTAACTCGATCGCGCATTTCCCCAATCAGAATCACATCCGGGTCTTCCCGCAACACGGCGCGTAGGGCATGTTCAAATTCCAAGGTGTGTAAGCCGACTTCCCGTTGGCTGATCAGGCACTTTTGGGAGGGATGCACATATTCAATCGGATCTTCGATCGTTACAATATGTTTATTCAGGCTTTCGTTCAAATGCCGAATCATGGCGGCAATGGTGGTCGATTTCCCGGAACCCGTTGGGCCAGTCACCAAAATCAAGCCCTGAGGGTAGGACACCAGGTATTTCAGGACATCGGGTAAGCCCAAACCATCGATCGAAGGAACTTCCAGAGAAATCAATCGCAGTACGATCGCGCCCCCCGTTAACGACTCAAACACGTTGACCCGACAGCGGACTAAGTCAGGATAGTAGATGGCGGTGTCTAGCTCCTTAGTCCGGGCAAAGTCTTGTCGTTGGTGGGGAGTCAAGATTTCGTTGAGATATTGTTCAAAAATCTGTGGTGTGACTTTAACCTGATCACGCGGTTGCATCATCTGCCCCTGGATGCGAAAGCGGGGTAACTCTCCCACCCGAATGTGAATATCCGACGCTTGTCGCGCATGAGCATCCCGAACCATTTGCTCGATCGTACTGCGGGATTGGGCGACGATCGGGGTGGGTGCAGGAGGAGGAGGGGGAACCGAGGACGGGTTATCGTGGGGTCGGGGGGACATCGAACTGCTCATTGCTATCTTCCTGGTAGTTCATCGAATCGGGCAACTATGTCAACCAGGGTAACTGAGTCCACTTAACCTGGTTAAACTAGCCTGAGGAAGCCAAACCTGCTTCCAATGAAACCGACCGCTAAATTACGGATCATTGCCTTTAACGATATCTAATTATTGTATCGAGTAACTTTCTAGCAGTCTCTATCTTTAGATTGTTGTCATTAAATCAAGCTAAAGAATTGGGGGTAAGCCATGATTGATCCAGGCAGCAGGGAACCGACGATCGATTTTGGCTGATCGGATAAACAGGTTTCGTGGGGTTAATAGTGAGTTGATCAGGGATATGGGGCAATGAAGATCACAAGACGAATGGCTGATTGGCTAGAAAGCCATTGGGTTGCGCCTGCCTATAGTGGCTGGTTGTTAGGAGGAGTGTCGATCTTCTTCTTTATGGCAGCTACAAATACAATGGCGGGTTGGCTCTATGTCCTTAGTGGGATTGGACTGGCTCTGCTGGCGATCGCGGCAATTTTGCCAGAACGGATGGTGCGCCATTTACAGATTCAGCGGTGCCCGATTCATCCCGTTAGTGCTGGGGATGTGTTGACGATCGAAGTGTTGATTGAGAATCGCAGTCAGCACAGCAAAACCTTACTTCAGGTCAGGGACTTATTGCCGCATGTGCTAGGGCAACCCGTCGTTACCTCGATCGAACAAATTGCCCCACACGACAGTTATCGCTGGATCTATACCCAGCCGACCTCCCGTCGGGGCATTTATCGCTGGCAATCTCTCCAGGTCAGGACAGCAGCTCCCTGGGGATTATTTTGGTGCCGCCGATCGCATACCGTGAAGGCGATCGCGATCGTCTATCCCACGGTATTACCCTTAACCCAATGCCCTCTGATTGATGAAATGGGACGGGATACCAGCTTGCAGTTAAACAGCGATCGGCGATCCCAGGCGGCGACCGAAGGCTTGACCCGTTCCTTGCGTCCCTATCGTTGGGGAGATGCCACCCGGTTTGTCCATTGGCGTACCAGTGCCCGTTATGGTGAATTGCGAGTCCGGGAATTAGAAGTGTTTACGGGGGGACAGGAACTGATCATTTGTTTAGATAGTGCTGCCTCCTGGCGATCGTCCACTACCTTGGCGGAGCCACCCGAGGACTTTGAACAAGCGGTAATTGCGGCGGCTTCCCTCTATTTCTATGCCTGTCATTGCAGTATGAGTGTCCGATTGTGGACGGCGGGAACCGGCTTGCTTCAGGGGAATCAGGGTGTGTTAGAAGCACTGGCGGCGACCTATCCTGGGGAATCAATTCGGGCAGAGAGTTTGCCAACCGTTCCTTTAGTCTGGTTAACACAAAATCCGGCAAGTTTGAATACTCTACCGCCCGGTAGCCGCTGGATCTTATGGACGGGGGATCAACCGCCAGAGCAATGGCAGAGCGAAACGAAATCTGCTTTGCTGACCCGCTCGAGTGTTGGCATTGTGATCAAACCAGAGTCCCCGTTACAACTGCAATTACAGGCTGCCTTGGGAGCGAGAGGTTAAACCCGATGGAGACGATTCCCGAAGCATTTTGGTTAGGTGTCGAGCAATTTAACCAGCAACAGTTTTACGCCTGTCATGACACGCTAGAGGCGTTATGGATGGAGGCGATCGAGGCGGATAAAAAATTCTATCAAGGGATTCTGCAAATTGCGGTGGCACTGCATCATCTGGAAAATCACAATTGGCGCGGTGCCGTGATTTTGTTGGGGGAGGGCATGAGTCGGTTACAGGGCTATCGACCGGACTATGCCGAAATCGACCTCGATCGCTTGCTCGAACAAACCAGGCAATTACTGCAAGGCTTGCAGCAAACCGGAGCCGAACATGTCGCGATCGTTGCCCAATCCCTCAGTCACCCGGATGCGCTCGCCTCGACCACGATCACTCAAGAATTTCCCGAACTTTCCGGACTACGCCTGCCCCGATTAGAAAGAGTGGGGCACTAGGAGGTGATGTGTCACTTAAGAAACTTTTCTAAGCCTACCCGCGTCCAGCTACTTTAGTCATCTAAGATTGATTTGCTTGTCTCTCGGTAGGATATAGGTAAACTTAAGGGGTTAGCGCCCAGTTTCAATCTCATCGCTGAACTATATTATTTTGGTCGCTCCATGATGTGTGTTTTTCGGCTCTCTCACTCTTCCTGGCATCGCCTGCGACTTGGGGCGATCGCGGCTACGGTTCTATCTACAACCCTGCTGGCAGATGGTTCCTTGATTCCGATCGGTAACCTGATGGCGGAAGCGCAAGTACCTGCCCCTGTGCCCAATCAGCCGATGACTCTCCGCTCGGATATTCAAGAAGCCAATGCTAAAACTGGCGTGGTGACGGCTCGCGGCAATGTGCAAATTAACTATCCTTCTCGCCAAATTCAAGCTACGGCGGCTCAGGCTCAATACTTTAGTAAAGAACGCCGGATTGTCTTAAGTGGCAATGTGTATGTATTGCAACAAGGGAATAGCCTGCGGGGTGAAACCGTAACTTATCTGATTGACGAAGGACGATTTGTGGCATTGCCTCAGCCGCCCAGACAGGTTGAGTCTATCTACTTGGTGCAGGATACTCCGGCTCCCACCTTACCCCCCGCTAACCCTGCCGTGACTCCGAATCCCACGGCTCCCTTTGGCACTCAGTCGGAATTTTCCACCCCAATTACTGCACCGGCGACCTTGCCCGGGGCGGCACCGGGTACAGTATCACCTGGGTCATTGCCCATTACGCCCGATCGCTTAGCGCCCGTCTTGCCAAGTGCCCCAACTCAAACTGCCCCAAGCCGTCCGAATCAACTTTGAGGACGATCGCTCGCGGAGGAGGGGATGGAGTAGCACTCGGTAAGGGGATGCCACGAGCAGACGCATTCGCTTACAATCATCATTGCCGAGTGGCTTGGTAGAACGAGGTCGCCAGGAGTGGGCTGTTGAAGATTGTACTGGAGAATGTTCATAAAACCTACGGGCGGCGAGCCGTTGTCAGCCGTGTCAGTCTATCCGTGGCACAAGGGGAAGTGGTGGGTTTGCTGGGCCCGAATGGAGCCGGTAAGACCACGACCTTTTATATGGCGACGGGGCTGGAAAAGCCGGATCAGGGGCGAGTGTGGCTGAATGATACGGAGATTACCACGTTCCCCATCCATCGCCGCGCCCGGTTAGGCATTGGTTACTTAGCCCAGGAAGCCAGTATTTTTCGGAATTTGACGGTGCGGGAGAATATTCTGCTGGTGATGGAGCAAACCAATGTGCCCCGGCAGGAGTGGAATCGGCGGTTGGAATATTTGCTGCACGAATTTCACTTAGAAAAAGTGGCAAATACGCTGGGGATTCGGGTTTCGGGAGGAGAACGGCGACGGACGGAATTAGCCCGATCGCTGGCGGCAGGTCGTGTGGGACCCAAATTTTTATTATTAGATGAACCGTTCGCGGGAGTTGACCCGATCGCGATTGCCGAAATTCAGCAAATTGTGTCGCGGTTGCGCGATCGGCAATTAGGAATTTTGATTACTGACCATAATGTGCGGGAGACTCTGGCGATTACCGATCGCTCCTACATTATGCGAGACGGACAAATTTTAGCGGCTGGTAGTTCGGATGAATTGTATACAAATCCTTTAGTTAGACAATATTATCTCGGCGATCACTTTCAGCCGTAGTGGTGATTTGGACGGGGCAACCGTTCGCTTAATTTTTTTGCTGTTTCGTTTTTACCTCATACGCTTATGGCATCTGGTGTTTCCACCACAAATCGACCACCGTTCAACCCATTGGCTTGGCTGTCCTTCGGCATGACGGTAATGGATCGCTATATTATTAGCGAACTATTGATGCCATTCCTGTTTGGTGTCGTGGCATTGTCCTCCGGTGGGGTAGCGATCGGGGTGTTATTTGACCTGATGCGGAAGATGGCAGATGCCGGATTACCTGCAACCACGGCAATTCAGGTGTTATTACTCAAGCTGCCCTACTACATCACCTATTCGTTTCCGATGTCGATGTTGCTTGCCAGCCTGATTGTCTACGGGCGGTTTTCCAGCGACAGCGAACTGATCGCGATGCGGAGTTGCGGGGTGAGTGTGTATCGTCTGGTCATGCCTGCGATCGCCATGAGTTTAGTGGTGACTGGGCTAACCTTGGCATTTAATGAAGCGATCGTGCCGATGTGTAACCAGCAGGCTGACCTGGTGCTGCGGCAGGCGCTGAACAAACGGGAGCCGAATTACCGGGAAAGTGACATTCTGTATCAGGAATATCACAACGAGAAGAAAGAGGATGGGCAAAAGGTCAAACGGATTGGGCGGCTGTACTATGCCAAGGAATACGATGGGGTTCGGCTGAAAGATGTAACGATTTTGGATTTTACTCAGACAGGACTGAACCAAATTCTCACGTCAGAATCGGCGGTATTAGATGCGGATGACAAAACCTGGAATTTCTTTAATGGGACTAATTATGGGGTATCGCCCGATGGTTCCTATCGCAATATTTTCCGGTTTGAGCGCTATCAACTGCAACTGCCGCGCACTCCGTTTGATTTAGCCAATAACTCCCGCGATCCAGGCGAGATGAATATGGCACAGATGCGGGAGTATTTGAATCTGATTCGGCAATCGGGCAGCCGCAAAGAAGTACGAAAGATGGAACTGCGGCTGGAACAGAAAGTCGCGCTTCCCCTGGTTTGTTTAGCGTTTGGGGTGATTGGTTCCACCCTGGGAGTGCGAGGGCAGCGGACTGCTCGGGCAACCAGTTTCGGGATTAGCTTGATTTTGATTGTTGGCTACCACATCCTGTTTAGCCTATGTGAAGTGTTGTATTTCCAGGGCATTCTCACTGCCTTTTTAGGTGCCTGGTTGCCGACACTGTTGGCGTTAGGGGCAGGAATTCTGATCCTGATCCAACGCAATCGTTAGCTGGCGAAGATTGAGCAACAAACCGAATTGAGCATCAATAGGGGCGGACCGCCCCTATTTTTTCGAGGCAGTCAGATGCTGAGTTTAGGCGTTCAACTTGGCAATCACATGAGCGACATTAGCGCCTAATTTTTCGATCGCCGCTTGCTGGTCAGCGTCCTTCAAACTGCCATCGGGATTAAACACATCCTGGGCTTTGCCAACGGCAATTTGATCCGGTAACACAATCACTTTGATATTGCCCAAAATCGATCGTAGATGGACTAATCCCCGTAAGCCGCCTAAGGCTCCAGGGGACGTACTCATAATTGCCGCTACTTTATTGGCGAAACAGGCTAAGGGCGGTTCGTTGGCTGCCGGACGGGATGCCCAATCGATCGCGTTCTTCAGCACAGCCGTCAGCGAACTATTATATTCGGGAGAGGCAATTAATAAACCATCGTGGGCTAATAGCAACTCCTTGAATTGTCGGGCGGGGGCAGGTGTACCCTGGTTGGCTTCTAAGTCTTCGTCAAATAGGGGCATTGGGAAGTCACGCAAATCAATAAATGTCACCTCTGCACCAGCATTCTTCGCGCCATCCGCCGCAATTTTGACTAATTTTTTGTTGTAAGAGGCTGTGCGAGTGCTGCCTGCAAATGCCAGAATTTTGGGCGTATAGCTCATAAAAATTCCCCGTCAATGTTACTCCCCTTAGGGTAGTCGATCCCTATGGCAGGATTAAAGTTGATCGAAAAGGGACAGCATTTTCCTGGCATTCTAAACATACAGAGTAGCGGGGAACACTATGGAAAAATTTCGTCGTTAGTCCAGCTTCGATGCCCGATTGCTCATCGCCCACCCAAACCAGATAACCACCCATGACCGGATTTGAACGGATTTTGATTCAAGCTGCCAGCATGGCTCTTGCCACGATCGTCACGAAGGTATTGTGTGATGGCAGTGGTCGCATGTTTAGTTGGATGGGAAAAACCCTGGATGAACGTACCGAAAAGCTGATTAAAGAAGCGGCTGAACAATATGTGCAGAATTTTACAGGGCGACATGGGATCTTGAAAGTATTGGGGATGCGAGAGCCGGTTGCTCTAGAGTCGATTTATACGACAGTGCAATTTTTGGATCGATCGGGAATTAGTTGGTTTGACTCGATCGAACGGTTAGAACAAGCCTATCGCCAAACTGGCAAACGCGGATTTCAACCGAAAAATGCCACTCGGCGGGATGGCTTACGGGTGGCGAATGAGAAGCAATTTTTGATGGTGTTAGGGGGGCCGGGAGCCGGGAAATCGACGTTTATTCGCAAGATTGGGCTAGAAGCCTTGAAAGGAGCGGATGGCGGTTACGACCATGAGTGTATTCCTGTCTTAATTGAATTAAAAAATTTTACGAAGGAAATCAACATTGAAGCGGCGATCGCCCAGGAATTTCGCATTTGCAACCTGCCCCATCCGGAGGATACAACCGCGAAGTTATTGGAACAGGGTAAGTTACTGATTCTGTTAGATGGCTTAGATGAAGTGCCGATGAAAAATACGGATGAAGCCATTCATCAGATTCAGAATTTTGTTGATCAATACGATCAAAATCGCTTTATTGCCTCCTGTCGGGTGGCAGCTTATCGGCATAATTTTCGTCGGTTTACCGATGTAGCCATGGCAGATTTTGATCAGCCACAAATTCAGCAATTCATTCGGAATTGGTTTAGTTCAGACGCTGATTTAGCTGTGGGGACAGCCCAGCGGTGTTGGTCGTTGCTCCAGAAACCGGAGAATTTAGCGGCAAAGGAGTTAGCCCATACTCCGTTGTTACTTACCTTGCTGTGTTTGGTCTATGACCGATCGCAAAACTTTCCTACCAATCGCAGTAGTTTGTACCGTAAAGCCTTGCGGGTGTTACTGGAAGAATGGGCCGCCGAAAAACGGATCATGCGAGAGCAAATCTATGACGGCATGAATACCGAGTTAGAAGAAATTCTCTTATCCGAAATTGCCTATGTGGGCTTTGAAGCCGATCGCTTGTTTTTTTCACAGCGAGAGATTGTCGATCAAATTCGGGATTTTCTCACCAATAATCTGAATGCGCCCAAACATTTAAACGGGGAAGCAGTGTTAAATGCGATCGCGATTCAGCAGGGGATTCTGGTGGAACGAGCCGAGGATGTTTACTCATTCTCTCATCTCACATTGCAGGAATATTTAACCGCTTACTATATTGATGACCATTATTTAATTGAGGATCTGGTCAAACAGCATTTAACCAATGAACGCTGGCAGGAGGTGTTTTTGTTAGTGGCGGGCTTGATGCGAGGGGGAACCGATCGCCTACTGCTGGCAATGGAAGCCCAGACTCGCACCTACATCAATACGCCCAAGCTAGAGGCGTTGCTGGAATGGGCGCATGAGATCACCTGCAATTCTCCCGGTGCGTTACATCCCTGTGCTAAACGCACGACGGCGCTATTTCTGGCACTGATCCGCGATCGGGCGTTGCATCTTGCCCATGCCCTCAATCCCGGTCTGGCACGAACTCTGGATCTGGCGCGTACCCTCACCCATGCCCGTGTGCCGGAGTTCACCCATACACTGACGCACACTCCTGCCCGAGCGGCGGCTCCCCCCCGAGCGTTTGCCCGCGCCATGACCCAAACGTTTGTAGAGCAATTAGAGAAACTTCAGGTGTTTAATGATGTCAACTTTAATGTGTTGATTGCGCGGCTGGAAGCGCTGAAAGCCAAAGCCCCGGATATTCGCCAACCGGATCATGCCCATCAGGATTTTCATGCTCGGATCGTGCATACCTGGTTTACGGCACTGCGGCTGAATCCGAGTTGGATCAGTTTATCGGACACGGAATTACAGCATTTAGAACATTATCTCTATGCCAATTGGTTAATGGTGCGGTGTAAACAGGCGGCAGTCCGAGTTTCACCCCAAACGTGGGGCGCGATCGAAGACCGGATGTTACGGGTGTATGAGCCTGCTGACTAAGCTCGACTCCAACTCATGGGCATACACCGACTGGCGCTGGGATCGTCATCGGACAGGGGGCGAGTTTCCTCATCCAGGGCTTTGACCAGGCGGCTGTAGATGTCTTCCGCTTGCTGGGGGGAATTGCCAATACTGGTTAACCCCAATTTGCCAAATTCCGAGAGGCAACCCATAAGGTGAAAGACGGTTCCGGTTTCGGTGCTGGTATCAAAGTGCAGTTGGTTTTGGGCAATGATATCCATCAAGTCATTCGGCAGCAGTCCCCGGTAGCGCTCTTTCTGCAAGTTATCGGTAGCAATGTAGTATTTTGCCCGCCCCTGTTGGCTGTAGAACAAGCCACTAGAGAGGTCATACCGTCCATTGGTCAGGAAGCGCAGGGTCATAAACGGATGCGTTGTCCCCCCTTTCCGCAGGTTAATTTCGATCGCCTGAATATCCCACTCCCGACTCCCCACGCCATCCGGTTGATGCACAGCAATAAAGTCCACACTGTAGCGCTCGATCGCCCCCTTGTCGGCTAGATTTTTGCCAATCCGTAAGCCTAATTCCTGTAACCGCAACCGATAGGACTCGTCTGCCGGAAACTGACAACCCAAATAAACCTGACCACTGGGACCTCCCAGGATCTGATCGTGGGTAGACAGAATTTCCACTTCCCCCGTTGGCAAAATGCGAGCCTGTACACTCGGCGATCGTTTGACGGCTCCTTCAATAAAGGCTTCCACGATCGCGCCTAGTTCGGGAATGCGACTGCCAAAGTTTGACCAGGTTTCTCCCTTTGCCTCAAACTTGAGGTGGACAAAATTTTCTTGTAGGGCAGCGACGCGTTCCGGGTGAGTGGCTGAACCGGGAGCATATTCCTGTAACGGTCGCAAATCTAACAGGGCATTGCCTTCGCCCGAAAAGCCTTCGTTCAGCTTGACGACCATGCGTTTTAAGTAGGGCTGACGCTCCCAGAGTTCGGCGGCAGCAGTGGCTAAGTCGGCGGCGTTCCAAACTAGTTCACTGCCATCGGGATGGGGAATACTGGCTTCTGCAAAAATCTGCCGACTGCCGCTTTTAGTGCCCCATTGGAGTAAATCTGGATCAAGCGCAAACAGGGGAATGCCTAGTTCGATCGCTAACTGGCGCTCCGCCGGAGTGGAGTTGTAGCAACTGAGATAGGAACGATCGTGCCGAACGGCTTGCCGAATCCGTTCAATTAACCGGGGACGCTCCAGAATTTTTTGGCTCAGAGGCTTTAAAGAAGAATCGTAGGTCGATAGCAATAACAGCCGATCGCGGGCATGGGAAAACGGAATCCCAGGCAACAATTGCAGGTAGTAGTCCACCACACTGGGATGTAACGGCTGGGAGGTAATGTAAACCAGCCGAGTGCGCGGATTCCGCAACCGAATCAACGAAAACAGTAGTCGTTCTTCGTAATGATGAAACCCTTCAATTTTCAGGAGTTCCCGTTGATCCAAACTTAAAGACGGCACGACCACAATATCCGCATCGCTGCTGGTGTCGTACCGTTCTACCGATTGCCAGCGATCGCGTAACTGATCCTTAAGCTGCTGAAACTGTTCGCCCACCTCTGGAGAAGGTTCTAATTCTGCCTGCATCATATCTACCCGCTTACTGCCCGCTAACCTTACCAGTCATGTTAACTGGCTCACACGAAAAAAGCGGTCTTTCCAGTGGCGGGAACTATGCAGCCAGCAGGCAGAAGTTACCGCTACCTGGCTAAAACCGATAGCTCATGACATTAATTACCATGCCATTGGCTGGTAAATCTCGGGGGCTGAGACTAATGGAGTCACCGACTCGCCGGACGGGAGTGCCACCCATGACGGAGAGAAACTCATCCACTGCCACCAGATCGCACCGGGCACGATCGTTGTTGGCGGCTTGGGTCAGGTATTGGGTGGGGACGATCACTTTGGGTTGCAGAACCTCGATCGCCTGTCTTGCCGCTTGGGGATTGTAGGCTTTGGGTCCACCCCCTACCGGAATCAATAACAGATCGGGACGACCCATGAGAATTCGCTGTTCTACCGTGATCGGCGCAGCGGCACCGCCCATGTGCAGAATATTGATCCCGCCCTGTTGCCATTTCCAGACCACATTGATCCCAAAGCGTCTGCCACCCACTAGATCGTGATCCGTCCGAATTCCTTCAATTTGAGTGCCACTGAGTTGATATACTCCCGGTTCGTAGAGCAAGCGGGGATTGCCAGGTAGAATTTCTACTGCCCCCTCATCGAGCAACTGGCTACTAATCATCACCAAATCAGCCGCCACTGTGGGAGGACGATAGCCTGCTGTGCAACCCAGCGATCGAAACGGATTGACTAAAATCCGCTTGCCACCGCCACTAAATAGGAAACAGGTATGTCCCAACCACTGAACGGATAAACCGCCCGTTTGTGCCTGAGACGGGAACAGTCCAGAAGTTAACCCTAATCCTAAGGTACTCAGTGCCCCTGCCCCTGCATATCGCACGAATTGCCGCCGTTTCATAATCTCCTCACCACATGATTGCCAGTTATCAGGGAGGGCAGAGCCGTTGCTCACAAATCCCCCACCTGTTGATTGTTCCCTACTCACTGATTGCCGATCGAGGCTAGAAAGTTCCGCAATAGCTGTTTACCAGACATGGTTAGCACACTTTCGGGATGAAACTGGACTCCTTGAACATGGGGATAGTGGCGATGCCGGACTCCCATGATCGTGCCATCGTCTACCCATGCCGTGACTTCCAACACATCTGGCAGGCTTTCCCGCTCAATCACCAAACTATGATACCGGGTTGCTGTCAACGGATTCTCTAACCCCTGGAAAACCCCCGTATTGGTGTGATGGACTGGAGAGACTTTGCCATGCATTAGCACCGGAGCCGCGACCACCTTGCCCCCAAATACTAAACCGATGCCTTGATGTCCCAGGCATACACCTAACAAGGGAAACTCGGGGCCCAATTCTTGAATAATCTGCGGTGACACTCCGGCATCTTCGGGACGACCGGGGCCGGGGGAAATCACGATCCCATCCGGGCGCAACTGCCGAATTTGGTCTAACGAAATCTGATCATTGCGGTAGACCTGCACCTCCGCCGCGATCGGGAATTCAGCGCCCAACTCGCCCAGATATTGCACCAGATTATAGGTAAAGCTGTCGTAGTTATCGATAACGAGGATCAACGGCAGTAACTCCTTTGCATGGTGATTTTGCTACTCTACCTATCCTATTTGAGGCAAGTAAGTGCTAGGCAGTGTTTCGTTGCTTTGCCTGTGTTGATCCCCCCTAAATCCCCCTTAATAAAGAAAGAGGGACTTTGAACTGCTTGGTTCCCTCTTTTTTAGCTACCGTGTACACACATTTCCTGAACAGACCTCAAGTTCCTGCATTTAGCCCCCTACCCCCCAATTCTGGGGGGAATTAGAACCTCAAAGTCCCCCAGTATTAGGGGATTTAGGGGGCTAGACAGTGTCAACTTTTAAACAGATACCTTCTGCGGACACGGTAGCTTTTTAAGAGAGGTAGGGGGATCACAGGATTTGCCAACCCATCCTAGCGTCCCCGATCGTACTACTTCTGACGATAAAGTTGCCGGATTTGTTGCGGTAAACCGTTAACCCAGCTCACGCTAAGGCAGGCTGGTTACTCACAGCAACGGCAGCTTTCTTGGTGAACTCTAATTTGCCATCTACCACATCAATCATGATCGTGTCGCCTTCTGCAAAAGCATTCTCCAAAATCTTGGTGGCGATCGGATTTTGTAACTGGCGTTGAATGGCACGTTTCAGGGGACGGGCACCATAAACCGGATCGTACCCGGCATCAGCAATATGATCCTTGGCAGTCTGAGTAATCTCCAATTGGATCTTCTGGTCTGCCAGCATGGCTTGAATCCGCTTGATTTGCAGTCCGACGATTTGACTGAGTTCGCCGCGATCAAGGGTATGGAACAAAATCAAGTCATCCACGCGATTGAGAAACTCCGGACGGAAGTGTTTCCGCAGGGCATCCATCACCCGCGATCGCATTTCCTCGTAGCGGGAATCGTCCCCAGACACATCCAGGATGTGATCGCTCCCGATGTTACTGGTCATGACAATCACCGTATTACGGAAGTCCACGGTGCGACCCTGGGAATCGGTAATCCGTCCGTCATCCAGCACTTGCAGCAGAATATTGAACACATCGGGATGGGCTTTTTCCACTTCATCAAATAGCACTACCGAGTAGGGATGTCGCCGGACGGCTTCCGATAGTTGTCCCCCTTCCTCATAGCCGACATACCCCGGAGGCGCACCCACCAATCGGGCGACGGAATGCTTCTCCATATATTCGGACATATCAATCCGTACCAGGGCATCATCGGAGTCAAATAGGAATTGTGCCAGTGCTCGTGCCAGTTCGGTTTTGCCGACTCCCGTAGGTCCCATAAACAGGAAGGAACCGATCGGTCGGGCTAAATCCTTCATGCCAGCCCTTGCCCGTCGAATGGCTGCCGCTACCGCTTCCACCGCTTCCGATTGACCGATCACCCGTTGATGCAGGTGTTTTTCCAGGTTCAATAGCTTTTGCCGTTCCGACTCCAGCAACCGATTCACGGGAATGCCCGTCCATCGCGCTACGATTTCGGCAATATCGGATTCCGTCACCTGTTCCCGCAGCAAGGCAGACCCTCGGGATTGCAGTTCCAATAATTCAGCTTCCTTCTCTTCCCGATCGCGCTGCACCGCTTCTAAGCGTCCGTACTTGAGTTGAGCCGCCGTATTCAGGTCATAGGCTCGTTCCGCCTGTTCAATCTGCACCCGCAGTTTATCTTCTTCTTCCTTCAGGCTTTTGATTTGCTCCAGCAGTTGCTTTTCGCCCTGCCACTGGGAATCCAGTTCGGTCTGCCGCTTCGATAGGTCGGCAATTTCCTGTTCGATGCGATCGAGCCGATCTTTGGAACCCCGATTGGCGGCAAAAGCTAAGGTATCTTCACCCTTGAGCGACAGTTTTTCCATCTCCAGTTGCATCACCCGCCGATCGATCACTTCCAGTTCCGTCGGCTTCGAGGTGATTTCCATCTTTAACTTGGCGGCGGCTTCATCCACCAGATCGATCGCCTTATCGGGCAGGAAGCGATCGGAAATGTAGCGATCGGACAGCATGGCAGCAGCCACCAGTGCGGAGTCAGTAATCTTCACCCCATGATGGACTTCGTAGCGTTCCTTCAGCCCCCGCAGAATCGAGATCGTGTCTTCCACACTGGGCTGATCAACATACACCTGCTGGAAGCGCCGTTCGAGAGCGGCATCCTTCTCGATATATTTGCGATATTCATCCAGGGTCGTAGCGCCAATGCAACGGAGTTCACCCCGCGCCAGCATCGGTTTCAGCAAGTTTCCGGCATCCATTGCCCCCTGGGTGGATCCGGTACCGATCACAGTATGCAACTCATCAATGAACAGGACAATCTGACCATCGGAGTTAATCACTTCCTTGAGAACCGATCGCAGCCGATCTTCAAAGTCGCCGCGATATTTGGCTCCAGCAATCAGCGACCCCATATCCAGGGCAATCAACAACCGATTCTTTAGGGATTCCGGTACATCGCCATTGACAATCCGTTGAGCCAGTCCTTCCGCGATCGCCGTTTTCCCGACTCCCGGCTCCCCAATCAACACGGGATTATTCTTCGTCCGACGTGAAAGTACCTGCACCACCCGCCGGATTTCTTCATCCCGCCCAATTACCGGGTCAATTTTGCCCGATCTCGCGGCTTCAGTCAGATCCCGTCCATACTTCTCTAACGCTCCATAGCGGGACTCCGGATTCTGATCGGTGACTTTCTGACTGCCCCGCACCTCCCGAATTACGGCTTCCAAGCGATCGGGATCGATGTTGAATGTCCGCAACAATCGCAAGCCTAGTCGGGGATCAGAGACAAATCCCATCAAAAAATGTTCGACGGAAATGAATTCATCCTGCCAGGTTTGCCTCGCTTTATCGGCGCGATCGAGCAGGACATCCAAATTACGTCCTAAATATAGCTGATCACTATTGGGGACTTTGGGTTGCCGTTTGGCAAAATCTTCAATTTGTTGCGAGATCCGTGGGACATCGACCCCAGCCCGCGTCAACACCTTTGCTGTCAAACCATCCTGTTGCTCTAACAACGCGATAATCAGGTGTTCGACTTCTAGCTGCTGATGCACAAACCGACGAGCAACATCCTGCGACTGGACAACGGCTTCCCAGGCTTTATCAGTAAACTTATTCGGGTCTGTGGGCTGCATGTTTGAATAGTGGGTTTAGTTATGAAATACAGTATGGTTGAGCTTTCAGTATACTCTTTCAACCTTCCTGACGTAGAACCAGCAACCAGGATAGCCTTTCCGGTACAGCTTCAGGGCTAATGAGATCTAACGCAATAGAGCGATAAAGCCAGCCTGCTCAAAATGCCTATCATACGTTAAAGCTTCGAGCAGCTTCTGTTGTTGCATGATGCAGAAGGAAGCGCAGTCCGTATGGCTCCATGCTTGATCAAGCCGATTCTGATAAAGCTCAAGGGCATGAGCAAAAAGTTCTCGCGTTTGAGCTACTACTGTAATAGTTGGATCAGAGTAGATGTCTTGAATCAGTGCTACCCCTGCCCTCCGTAAATTTCCTCCCTTGTTTGACAGAGAGTTTAAGAGTTCTGTTAACCATGTCGCTGGTGACAATATGTAACGGTGCAAGCGTAGCAGAAACGACTTTGGCTCGATCGTGTAAATCGTCACCTGGATAAATCAAGGCAATCCAGTATGCTGCATCAGCAAAGACTGTTCTCATAGCTCAGTTTTGGGTGAGCCGTACAAGTAGTGGTCTAAATTTTTAGACAGATCTTGAGGAAGGGTTGACCAATCCTTGATCGGTACTTGAGCAGAAATCTGGTCTACCCGTTCCCAAATCGGACGAGCGGTTGAAGCGAGTTCTGCCTGAGGATTCGCTTCGGAACTTTCCTGATTTGATTCAGGCAGCAACACAATTACCTTAACCTGTCCGGGATAGTCAATGTGTAGTGGTTGATCCAATGTCAACTGTCCAACTGAATTGATCGTTCCAGTCACTTCAAAGGCTTGCATAAGATATTTGAGACAGGGTCATGATCAGGATTCTAGCAAGATTACTTCCTACCAAAGCTGTGTTGTTAAGCGTGGTGAACGGGAGGGCGGTGCATTCCAAATAGTTCTTGCTACAGTAAAGTGTGGCAGTATGGTCGCACTATTGATATAGTACAAAAATACTGTCTAATACCCTACGCGTGAAAAGGCGGGTTAGCGGCATGATCGATCAGAATCCTGAGCAACGGGCAAAAGGCAATCGGATTCGGGATCTCACATTGATATTGCTGGGGGGGACGGTACTGGCTGGCTCGCTCTTGACCTATGAAGTGTTGAAAACGGGCGATCGCTGGTTGGGTGGGTTAACCTCCTGGTTTAGTATTTCTCAAGCCGCGCCGAAAGTTGATGTGGCATCGCTGGTGGTGCAGCAGGTACGGGATGCCAGTGAACTGACCACAGCCGTTTTTACTATGCAAGCCGTTGTGCCCTCCGAGCAAGAGGTTTCCTTTAGTGCGCTGTCCTTCAAAACCAGGCTACTTTACATCGCTCAGGGAGAAGTGCAGGCTGGTGTGGATTTAAGCCAACTGACCGCCGCGAATGTGCAAGTCAACGGCGATCGCCTCGCGATTCAACTGCCTGCCCCCCGACTGCTGGATAGCAAAATCGATGTCACTCGCTCTCAGGTCTACGACTACGATCGCGGTTGGTTGGGGTTAGGCCCAGACGTGGGACCTGAATTGCAAACTCAGGCACAAAAAGAGGCGTTGAAGCAAATTACCCAAGCCGCTTGCCAGGGTGGGATTCTGAATCAAGCCAGCGATCGCGCCAAACTGGTCGTCTCCCAACTATTAAATACCGCTGGTCATAAAGAAGTCACCGTCACAATCCAACCTGCCACTGTGGAAACCTGTGCCCAGGAAACCCTCGCCTATCACCCCTAACCCAGCCACTTCTCCATCTCCCCTATCCTCCTCATCTCCCTAACCCTCTCCACACACCGTTTGCAAGGTAGCGACGAACTCTGGATAGGAAATTGACGCGGCTTCCGCCCGTTGAATCACGGTGCTACCACTGGTTGCCAATGCCGCGATCGCTAAACTCATGGCAATGCGGTGATCGGTATAGCTATCGACTTCCATTCCTTTGAGCGGTGTGCCACCGACAATTTCCATACCATCCGGCAATTCGGTGACACGGGCACCCATCTGGTTGAGTTGGTTTGCCATCACCGCGATGCGATCGCTCTCCTTCACCCGTAATTCCGCCGCATCCCGGATCACTGTGGTGCCTGCGGCAAAGGTGGCGGCAACCGCCAGAATCGGAATTTCGTCAATCAACCGGGGGATCACATCTCCGGCGATCGTACAGGCTTGCAGGGGAGCGCGATCGCTCGTTCCGGCATACCGGACTCGTAAATCGGCAACGGGTTCTCCCGCCACTTCACGGGGATTCTCCTGGGTAATATTCGCGCCCATCGCCGCTAGGATTTCCAAAACTCCTGTCCGGGTGGGATTGATCCCCACATTCTCGATCGTGATATCGGAACCAGGGACGATCGCTCCGGCAACTAGCCAGAAGGCAGCCGAACTAATGTCACCAGGGACGACAACCGTTTGCCCCTGTAACTTGGCTCCTCCGGTCACTGTCACACTACAAGTATCTGGATCAACGCTGATGTTCGCCCCGAACGCCCGTAGCATCCGTTCACTGTGATCGCGAGATAGGGCGGGTTCTGTGACAGTCGTTTTTCCTTCGGTCATCAGTCCGGCGAGTAAAATACAGGATTTTACCTGTGCCGACGCGACGGGAGATTGGTAGTGAATTGGGCGGAGGGATTGCCCTCGAATAGCTAACGGAGCTAACGCTCCATCTTTGCGACCCCAGATTTGTGCGCCCATTTGCTGCAACGGCTTGACGACTCGTGACATGGGACGCGATCGCAGTGAATCATCTCCTGTCACTGTAAAAAAGCGATCGGGATGGGAAGCCAGAATTCCCAGCATGAGTCGTAAGGTGGTGCCAGAATTGCCAGCATTCAACACATCGATCGGTTCTAATAAATTTCCTAGTCCAATCCCCTGAACTCTGACCTCCTGCGAGTTTAATTCCGATATGGTGACTCCCATAGCCTGAAAGCAACTGGCTGTACTGCGGGGATCTTCGCCCAACAATAGCCCCCGAATGATCGTTTCACCTTCAGCAAGTGCGCCTAACATTAAGGCTCGATGGGAAATCGATTTATCTCCGGGTACTTGAATGCGTCCCTGGAGGGCTAACCCCGAAGTCGGGGGAACGATCGTCAACGTCTGCTGACTCGGGGAACGATCCAGTGAAATCACATTCAGAACTGGCATGGGGATCGAGTAGGCTTAATTTGAAACTGCGTTAGTAATCCTACCGTTTAATTCGCGTTTAGTAATTAGTGATTAGCTGTTAGTCCTGGCTAGTTTTATGTTGACTCAACACCGCAAATCCGTTTGTGTCTCTTTAACCTCAGCGGATTTGCCGATCTGCTCAGAACTAGAAACCGTTGCGACGCTTTACCAACAAGACCACGATCGCTTTCATCTGGTGCTAACGGAGCCGTTGGTACTCGATCGTGATCCCATTCTCACTGATCAATTTCTTCAGCCCGTTCAGCCCCTGCCGTCTCCTGTCTCGACGGTGACTACCCCACGGCTCCTGTGGCTAGAATTTTCTCCCTATCGCGCCACGCTAACCATGCAAGGCAATGGTCGGTTTTGCTATCGCCATTTGTTTCAACTGAATATGTTTGGTTCCAGTCGCTATTGGTTAGCTGCTGCTGATAGTCAACCAACTGAACAATTCTGCCTGCGCAATTTTACCCGGTTCCTGCACCTGAAAGGCAATTCCCTGCCTCGTTTCCTGATGCTGGAATATGAACTATGGGCAGAGGAGGAGTTGTTAGGTAGTTATCTGTTTACGCTGGATATTCGGGATTAGGGGGGAGATGGGGAGGTAAGGGAGATGGGGAGGTAAGGGAGATGAATAAAGATGTAAAGGCTTTTGTTGCTTTTTCGCCTCTTGACCTTCCTCACCTCCCTCATCCTCCTCACCAACTGAACTAGAACGTAAACGTTGCCCGAACGGTTCCAATCACCAGGTCTTTATTCCGGTTGTCGTGATCGGGGGCTGTGAGCCAGATGATGCCAGGGGTAATGGCAATATTGTCGGAAAGCTGGTATTGGTAAAAGCCTTCGATATGCAGGGAGGTGTCTCGGTCTTCCCCGATCGCATTTCTGAGTGGGCCCTGAACCCGAGTGACTTTGGGCTCCATCCCAACAATCAGACCACCCAGGTTGCCTCGTTTCCCCAGATCCGGGAAGGCTAATCCAACGGACCAGTTCCAGATGGACAGATCGCCTCTGGGAACTAAGCCATTTAAGGAGGCGAGAGTGCGGGTGGTGGTGTAGCCGACGGAACCATTTAAAACAATGTTGGGATTAAGTTGCCAGGAGGCGGTCAGCCCATAGGCGTTGCTGGAGACAGGTACATCGGCTTCGATGCCACTGAGTTCGGAAGCCAGGAAACTCCGGAGGTTGGCGCGATTGCTGCCGGTGGCTCCGTTGGCTGTGAAGTCATTGTTGTAGGCATGAACATAGGTCAAACCGACGGCGATCGCTTCGGTGGGTTTAAAGGTAAGTTGGGCGATCGCGCCATAGGGTCCATTAAATAATCCGGCTCCTGGGCTGGGATTGGCGGCATCACTAGCGAGATATCCCGCACTGAATTCCAGTTGGTCACTGAAGGCATGACGGACTCCCAATCCTGTACCATCCAGCAAATAGTAGATGGAGTTGCGGGTGCCAAAGTTGGTTAGTGCGCCACTGCCACCATCACCATCGAAGAAAGGATTGATGGTATCTACAAAATCATCGACGGCTCCAGCATTGGCTTCAATGACGACGGTGGTTCTTTCGCCTAGCGGGAACTGGTACAACAGCGCATCAATGCCAACATTGTTGGACTCACTGCCCAAGAAGCCGGAGCTAAACCGGAGGGTTCCTTCGGGAGTCAGGGTTTCATTCGATAAATCGGTAAAGCCAATGGCTTGTAAGCGGGTGCGTAGTAAATCTTCTCCAGTAAAGCTGGTGTCAAAGTCCAGGCGGGTGCGAGTGCCTAAAAAGGGATTCCGGGTGACTCGATTACCCGCCGCATTATCGCCGGTCGCGGCTCCTACCACCGCCATGACTACTTCACCCCCTAACCGGGTTGTGGTTGAGAACTGTTGCTTCTCCAGGGTGGCAGTCCGCACATCTAGGGCATCGACCCGACCCCGCAGGGTGGCTACTTCTGCGGCAAATTCTTCCTGTAAGCGTTGCAGGGTGAGTAAATCTTCTTTTCTCACTAAGTCGCCTGTTGCCGCCGCAATCAGTTCTTGAATCTTGTCCATACAGGCATTCAGACCTGCCGCAAACTCATAGCGAGTCATGGCGCGGTTGCCCCGGTAGGTGCGATCGGGATACCCCACAATACAACCGTATCGTTCTACCAGCGATTGCAATGCTTGAAATGCCCAGTCCGTGGGGCGAACATCAGTCAGTTGCGAGACCGATGTAACCTGCTCCATTCCCAGTGATGGCACAGACTGTTCTACCGTTAATTGTGAGACGGAATTGACCTCCGCCATTGGATCGATCGCTTCTGCCTGAGCCGTAGTCGCCAGTGATAACCCGAGCAAAACCGATGAACTACCGCTAATCCAGAGTTTCCTTACTTGGTTTGACATCAAAACACTCCTCACAAATGACATAAAGTAGCTTGTTAGGAATTAAGCGAGAATGAATATCATTCTTGCATACTGTCACCAGATCCTAGGTAACAATACGTGGCTCTGGGTGTCCTTGCCTATCCCCTCCCCCCGGTTCGGTAGGCAAGGATCTGGTAGGTCTGATCAGTGTGCAAACTGCTCACTGCCTGGGGTTCGACTTTCACATAAATGCAAAATTATCTCAATAAATTTTTATCGTCTATTGAGATTAGAGTCAATATTTCTGCGTTGATATCAGTAAAAATTAAGCTCTGGCTAAGCTTTTATCCCGAATTAAATCTTCATTGCCATAGGTCGGGTACGGGTAAACCGCCGTTTGCTCTTACAGGAATTTGAGGTGCAGCATCTACCAGTTAAATCGGTATATCATTGGACAATTGCATTTAGTTTGCAGTTGTCTATGGTTGCTAAAAAATCAGGGGAGTCATGGTTGTGACCCCCCTGGAACGTTAAGGTAACTAAACGACTCGTTGTTCTGTATCTATACAGATCCTTCAGATGTCATGGCTACGGCATTCGCTTCGGTTGCCATCTGTTCTCGGGCTAACCGCCGCTTCCGGGCATAAAGCTGGATTGCTGCACCCATGGCGATCACCATGCCAAAGATGCCCCAAGCCGTAGCACTGGTGGGCAGATTGTTCTTGAACACCGCCAACATCACGACAATGACAAAAAATACGGTGGGAAATTCATTAAACCAGCGAAATTGCTGTCCGGTCATCTGGCATTCATCGGTTGCCAACTTTTTCATTAACCGTTTGCAATAGTGGTGATACCCCACCAATAGCAGGACACAGGCGAGTTTCACATGCATCCAGGGTTGTTTCAGCACATCGGGTTCAACCGTTAACAATCCGATCGCCATCGCAATGGTCAACAGCATTGCCGGAGTCATGATAATGCTGTAAAGGCGTTTCTCCATAATTTGATACTGGTTCTTGAGAATGCTGCGAGCGGGTTCTGGTTGCTCGTTGGCTTCCGCATGATATACAAACAGCCGTGGCAGGTAGAACATCCCTGCAAACCAGCACACAATGCCAACAATGTGAAACGCCTTAAACCACTGATATGCCATGTTAAACCTCTTTGGAAAATTGCTAAACCGGATGCTGGAACAGGGTATCTAGGTAAACCTGTGCCGCTCGGCGATCGCAATCTCCATTCTGCAATAAAAACAGGGACAAGGCAGCAGCAAACAGCCGATCTTGATCCCAATCCGGATGACTTTCGATGTAGCAAGTGAATGACTCATGCAGGGCTTCCGGAATTTCTGCCAGGATACTAACGGTAGTGTTCATGAAATCCTCGAAGAGTGGTTAGGACAGGTGAAATGTCAATGTATATGGAGGTTCCGTTTTGCACCCTGGACAAGCAAGCACTGAATACAGGCGAAAGTGATCGGCTGTCGCACTCCGGCTTACCGATCGTATCCACCCCCAGTTGCCCAACAATTAACGGCTGACAGCGCCGGGTTCAGGGCGTTTCTGTGGCAAACTAAGACGCTTCATTCTGTCCATCTCAGGGCGATATTGTCAACATTGTGATCAGCCCTCAATTTACTCAGGAAAGAAAAAAAGCACGTAGGATCAGGCTCAAAGGCAGATCCCCGTTACATTTGTTTGTACTTTTGTGTGGAGTCGGGGGCGATCGGCGATAGTCCGCCACCATCTGCGAAATCCATAGAACCCAGTAACTTCGTTTCTGCTTGTGGAAAACCTCTGTAAACCTGTGGAAAACTTGTGGAAAAGCTGTGGAATGCTTGGGGAAAACTCCTGGCAACGATAAGAATTGCAAACTGGAAGGAAAGTCACGATCTGTTGAGATTAACGTTCTGCCGTGGGTGGCAGTGATCTGTCTAATGATCTGCCTACGGGGGTTTCCAGATCCGGACGACCGGCGGCAATTAACGCCCGATCGCGTAGACGGCAGGAATCACACAACCCACAGGGTGCGGTATCTCCTTGGTAACAGGACCAGGTGAGGTCGATCGCGACTCCTAACTGTAAGGCTCGTTGCACGATGTCTAGTTTAGAGGCGTGGACTAAGGGAGCAACTAAGCGGGGTGGATGCCCTTCAATTCCAGCTTTTGAGGAGAGGTTAGCCAATTGCTGAAAGGCCGCCAGGTACTCGGGACGACAATCGGGATAGCCAGAGTAGTCGATCGCATTAATCCCTAGATAAATCGCTTCTGCTGCCTTCGCTTCTGCCAGGGAAAGCGCGATCGCAATAAAAATGGTGTTGCGTCCTGGGACATAGGTTGAGGGAATTACATCCGGTTGAACTCCAGTTTGAGGAATGGCGATCGTGGCATCGGTTAAGGCGGAACCGCCCCATTGCGCCAGATTCAGATCGACGATGACATGCTCCCTAATGCCCAGGTGGTGAGCCACTTGTTTAGCCGCTTCTAGTTCACGATAATGCCGCTGCCCATAATTAAAGGACAGGGCGATTAGTTCATAGCCATCCGCGATCGCTTGAGCCGCCGCCGTGGCAGAGTCAAGTCCGCCAGAGAGCAAAACAACAGCTTTTCTAGACATACTGATTTAAGGCTGGTAATGACAATAGTGGTTAAGGCACTGAAGGTCTAAAGCACCTTAAGCTAGATCAAGAGTGCAGCAGACGGTAGCAGAAATTTTATGTCCCAGGATTCACAGCGTCCTCGTGTAGTCGTGATTGGTGCCGGGTGGGCAGGTTTGGGGGCAACCTATCATTTAGCGCAACAGGGCTATGATGTCACGTTACTGGAGGCAGGTGCCTATCCAGGGGGGTTGGTTGCCGGATGGAAAACGGCTCAGGGACGGGCGATCGAAGCCGGAATTCATGGCTTCTGGTATCCCTACCGCAATATTTTCTCCCTGGTGGATCAGCTCGGCTTACGCCCGTTTACGGATTGGACTCGCTCCTCGCAATACTCCCCGGCCGGATTGGAGGTAGAGTCACCAATTTTTCAGCGCCAACCCTGGCTCCCGACTCCGCTAGGAACCTTTCTTTACACGAAATTTCAGCGATTACCCCTGAGCGATCGCCTGTCGGCTCTGCCACTGCTGTATGCCTTAATTGACTTTGATCATTCCGATCAGGCTTGGCGACGCTACGATCCAGTCACCGCGCGGGAACTGTTTAAGCAATTTGGAGTGTCTGCCCGTCTCTACCGGGATGCCTTTGAGCCAATGTTACTGGTAGGACTATTTGCTCCGGGGGAACAATGTTCGGCGGCGGCAGCATTAGGGATGCTGTATTACTTCATTTTGGCGCATCAACCGAACTTTGATGTGGTCTGGTGTCGCGGTACGGTGGGTGAGATGATTTTCCGTCCCTGGGTAGAACGGATTGAACAGGTGGGGGGACGGGTGTTAACCCAACGGCGAGTCACTGATTTGCGGCTGGCAGGGCAGGAGCAGACTCTCCAAGTCACAGAAGTTGTTTGTGGGGATGAACTCTTTGAAGCCGATGCCGTGATCTTTGCCGTGGGGATTACGGGTATGCAGAAGATTGTCAGTGCCAGCGATCGTCTGCGCCAGTTGCCTGAGTTCTGTAATGTGATGAACTTAAGCACGATCGATGGGGTAGCGACGCGGCTATGGTTCGATCGCAAGATTACGGTTCCCCTACCCTCCAATGCCTGCTTTGGCTTTGATGCTACGACAGGCTGGACATTTTTTGACCTGAATGCCTTACACGATGAATGGCGGGATGCTCCAGGCAGTGTGATTGAAGCCGATTTTTACCATGCCAATCAATTGTTGCCGATGGACGATCGGGCGATCGTGGCAAAAGTCCAACGGGATTTGACGACCTGTATTCCTACCTTTGGGTCTGCCCATGTGATCGATAGCAGTGTAGTGCGATTGCCCAAAGCCGTAACTCACTTCTCGCCAGGGAGTTACCCCTTTATGCTATCGGGAACCACCTCGATCGCCAACCTCTGGATGAGTGGTGATTGGATTGTCACCCAACATGGTTCCTGGTCGCAGGAAAAGGCTTACGTGACGGGCTTGGAAGCCGCTAACCGGGTGATTGCCCAGTTTGGTCGAGGGACTCCTGCCCGGATTTTTCCCATTGAACCGGATGAACCCCATATCCAACTGGCGCGGCAGGTCAACCAAACAGTGAGAACCTGGACAGACCAATGGCTGCCCAAGTGGTGGCTCCCTTAGTTCTTAGGCGTTGCTGAATACAGATATGAATCCTAGGCATCTAGAACCCTACACAACCCCCTAAATCCCTCAGTTCTGGAGGGCTTTGAAGGATGGGTTCCCCCAGAATATAGCCTGACGGCATCGTAAAAAGGGGGCTAGGGGGGAAATCATACTTGCATTCCGCAACGCCTATTGCTAGAAGCCGCTCTACCTGTCAACTCTCCCGTAGGGCGGATTACATTTCAGTAATTTCCTCAGTAAGGTGGTAAAAACTGCTCAAACAGGCTATTCCTGGGTGACAGGATAGGGGTGCAGTTCTTCATAAATTAATTCATCAGGTTCCAATGTGTTAAAAGGCACAGTCTTGGTGCTAGTTTCACATTGTAGAAGGGTATTTTTTGATTAGGGTGGTCTACTTCGCTCAAACGATTAAGCTGGCTAGCAGGTTGGTTGATCCGATCTTGCGCCATTAACTACTGTGCAGGGTGGCACTACCAGACATATCAGTTGTCTCTAGAGCTTGCTTTTAGCGAATTGCTAAGGACAGCGGATTAAGTCATTTCTACAGGGTATTGGTCTGTAGAGGGTGTATGGCTGTGTGCCCATACCCAAAATTGTTCTTTAATAAACTCTTGTTGCAAGAGCATAAATCTCATTGGGAGCGTAGCAGAATGACAACGAAGGTAGAGCAGTTGTTGGATCAAGTCACCCAGGCTCAGGTACTTGGTCGGTCAGTGTTGACAAGCAGCGGTTTAACTGAAGATGGCATTATTTATGTGTTTGCGACAGCAGAGGTTTTGGTAATCAATTGTCAAACCTTATCAACGGTATGGCGAGTAGATGACCAACACTGGAAATTACGGCAGGCGATCGCCCAACTCAAATTGCCAATCACCAAAATTTGTATAGAACACGCTGGTAAGATCCTGTATTATCTTTAGCGGTGGGATGTAGTAAGGTCAAATTGTTGTGATTTACCACACATCGCCCAACATCACCAGTATAATAGAAGAACACGGGGCTGTAACGGTTTCGACGTTTTGGCGAACGCTACCCTGTGATGCAGGCTGAGAGCGAGCTAACTCTCATAAATCCATGGCTCAAACAACGTACATGCGAACAACATCGTACCTTTTGCTCGTAAGCAATCTGCTGTTGCAGTTGCCTAACAACCTCTAACTGGTTCGAGCGTCTGTCATTTGACTCCGTTAAGGATGATAGACCAACCCCCAACGGATGCTCTAGCTAATCGCCTCTGGTCAGTAGCTAGCTAAGACTTTACCAGAGCATCCCACCGTCCGGGATAAGGGACGGTTCCCGCTGTGAGGATCAGATCAGCTAAGCCTGTGAATGAGCGGTGTACTAATACCCAGGGCGGACACGGGTTCGACTCCCGTCAGCTCCATTTTTAGCGGTTAATCTACAGATTACAGGGGTTGTGGTCGGTAGATTGGGTAGTGGGTTCAGGGTACCTGTCTGAACTCGGTTTGTCTCATGTTGGCTCCCGTAACGTTTCGCGAATCTCCCACCAGGAATTTTATCTGTAAATCATAAAATCAGAGTGATGTAACTGAGGACTATGCCTGGTGTTGTTTGGCGTTTTCCTGGGGGTGGGATAGTTCTTATCATCGGGTAGCGATCGCGGCTGATGCTGGGCAACTTCTCATGGGTATAATTCCTGATTTCTGTCCTCAAATCAATTCAAATAGGTTGTTACATCAATTTTGATGGCTTGGTGTACGTGAAAAAGCTAATTCATAGCTTGATTGGTATCTAGCTATGATAATTTTCAGGAGTGAGTTACGAAGTAATGAAGATTATCTGGAATAGGCTAAAGCGTCTGTGCGATCGCCAATGTTTGATCCCAAATATCTGATGCTTTGGTTATTAGAGTAATAGTGACTCTATGATGTGAAGCAATGATGTTTTATTGAGGCTGAATCAGAATGAACTAGAGTCTATTTGTAGCGGTTTAATTAGTTTCATTGTAGTTGCTTAATTTGTCATAGGCATGGCTATTTCAATGTTTCAGTCGGCTTGGGCGATGATCAATGTGGCAGAATTAGCTAAAGCGAACCGTTAGAGCAGAGGCGATCGAGCTTGGCTTCGACCCTGGAAGGGCGCACAGAAACACCAACCTTACAAACGATGCAGGAAGTTTGCCGTCCGGTAGGCATGTAAGTCATACAACTGAGCCAGGAGAATGGCTGGCAGGTGAAACAGATCGCGCCTAAGTATCGAAATCCTGACCAAGTTAACACAGCCGTATGATCCCAAGGTCAAAGAGGCGCAAACACCACAACTGGTACAGGTGTCCGCAATCTTCACAAGAGCCATACATATCCTGCTAAAGCGGTAACTATTTTGCTTATTGTATAACTATATAACTTTTTAACTTTAAAGTATAAAATTGTTGGGGCTATCACCTGTTAGCAAAGGCGAGACGCTTCTGGATGTAGAACCGATTTGCTACTACGCTATTAACGAGAGGGGATTGAGGCGGTTTCTTAAATAAAAGAGTAATTGTTCGATCTAATTTATTAATCGTTTTATAGTGTTGTAGTTATATTTTAGATGTATGCTTTTTCCCGAATTGAGCCACCAAGCCAATCTAGAAACAGATTCGGCATTTTACGAGTGTGAAATTTATGCCACCATTACCCCCGCTCCAAATTGGTCAACATACTGCTCGCTATCCGATTATTCAAGGTGGCATGGGCATTCGCATCTCGGGGGCGCATCTTGCGGCTGCCGTTGCCAATGCGGGTGGAATTGGGATTATTTCTGCCGTTGCCCTGGGGCTAAACTCGCCGTATTTTGATATCACTCAACCTAATGGTCGTAAGCGGCGGGAACAGTTTTTTGAGGCGAATCGGCTAGCCCTGATTGATGAGATTCAAACAGCCCGATCGCTCAGCCCTGAAGGCATTCTGGGGATTAATGCGATGGTTGCGGCGCAGGACTACGCTACCCTGGTTCGCACCGCTGCCGCCCAAGGAGTGAATCTGATTATTTCAGGGGCGGGCTTACCCTTGCAATTGCCGGAATATACCGCCGACTATCCAGAGGTGGCATTAGTGCCGATCGTGTCTACCACTCGGGCAGCGCGGATTATTTGCCGCAAATGGGAACGGCAGTATGGGCGATTACCGGATGCGTTTGTGGTGGAAAATCCCAATTCAGCCGGGGGGCATTTAGGCGCAAAATTGGAAGAACTGGGCGATCGCACGTTGGAAGCAGAACAGGTAATTCCAGAATTGGTTGCCTATTTGCACCAGGAGGTTGGGCAAGCGATTCCGGTGATTGCGGCGGGGGGTGTATGGGATCGGGCGGATATCGATCGCATGTTGGCGTTAGGAGCCAGCGGCGTACAGATTGGCACTCGCTTCATCACCACCGACGAATGTGACGCGGATAGTCGCTACAAAGAATTTCACCTCCATGCCAAACCCGAAGATGTGGTGATTGTTGCCAGCCCGGTGGGTATGCCGGGACGGGCACTGCGGAATGCTTTCGTCGAAAAGGCGATCGCGGGTTCGCCAGATTTAGACAAGCGTTGTTTGCTCAACTGTCTCCATGCCTGTAAATGTCGGGATGAACAGCAATACTTCTGCATTGTGCAAGTGTTAGATAAAGCAGCGCGGGGCGATGTTGATAATGGTTTGGTGTTTTCTGGGAGTAATGCGGGACGTGCCGATCGCATCCTGCCAGTGGCGGAACTGATGGCAGAATTAGTGGCAACATAGGTTAGTATACACACACAAATTGAGCCGATCCTTCCTGATCCTTCTTAAGGAATATATGCTTTTATAGTTGTAAAGCAATTAAATGGGTTGACTGAAATATGATGCTGTCTTTCCTAATTCCGTTTGTGATCGCGGTGATTGCGGCATTTGTTGCCTATCAAAGCCGGGAAGAGATTGTGAAAATCTTCTCGATTATTGTCATGGCAATCAGTTTGCTCCTGAGCTTTGCTTGGGCACCGTGGTTTGTGCAAACTCTGGTTTTAGTGACGAGCTTGGGGGGAATTCGCTACTTTTGCGATCGCCATTCCTGCCACAATCCGTCGAAGCTGCCCTGAGTTGGGGATGGTAGATAAATCAGTCCCTGCTGTCACCTTGCGAAGGGGACTGTACAGCAACACTGACGCGCTATAGAAAACTCGCGTGAGAACCCCGGTCTTTTAAGCCGGGGATGAAACGCAGTTGCAGGTTTTAACCTGCCCGTACTCACTTACCTGTCTGGGATTCAATGTACTGCTTAACGATGGCAGTTGAAACATTTCCGACCGAACAAACGAAGTAACTAGGTGTCCAAGTAGAAGGAAGTTTCTTGAGCCAAACAAACTCTTGCCTCAAATCGTGGGACAGCCTACCTTTGAACCTGTGAGCCACTTTAGCCGCTGAGTCGTTAACTGTGACATTGACCAATAAGTGAATGTGGTCGGGCTGAATTCCCAGAGAAAGAATTCTCCATTGATTCTGAACGGCAACCTCAAACATAATTTCTTGCGCTCGGTCAACCAGTCCATTAATTAGCACTGGCTTACGGCGCTTAGGGACAAAAACGAAGTGGAAGTTAATCAGTGAGACGGCATTACTTTCGTGCCGATATTCGTGGTCTTTCGCTGAAAGTTTAGCCATAGATTTATACTTAATCCTGTTGCTCCATGCTGCCATAACAACAAATAAGGAGGTGGTACGTTTGTTTGGATGTCAGCCTGTATTGATTGAATCAAGCCCGATTCTGGAGTTTGTTTGTGAGGAGGCGAACAAGCTAGTTAATTGCGGCATCTACTACGCAAGGCAATGGTTTTTCAAGACCGGGAAATACGTTAGCAAGTTTGACCTCAACTACCACTGCAAAACCAATCGACACTTTGCAGCATTGGCGGCGCAGGCATCACAACAGGTCTTAGGGAGCGTCTACGAGTCGTTTAAGTCCTATCGTGAACTACTCAAACTGTGGAAAAAGGGCGAATTAGAAGATAAACCAAAACTACCCAATTACAGAACGAAAGGAGGGTTGGCAACAGTCACCTACCCGAAGCAAGCAATCAAACTGTTTGATGGTATGGTGCGCTTGCCATTGGGTCAGCAGGTAAAAGCCTGGTTTGGGTTAGATTCCTTCACTGTTCCAATGCCTTCCAATCTGAAGTTTGAGGACATCAGGGAGGTGCGAATCCTTCCTCGCAATGGCTGTTTCTACGCTGAATTTGTCTACCGATTGAAGTCAGCTAAGGCAATGGTTGACCCTAATCGAGTGATGGGGATTGACCACGGCATCAACAACTGGCTAACCTGCGTGACCAACGTAGAAACCAGCTTCATCATTGATGGACGGCATCTTAAGAGCTTAAACCAGTGGTACAACAAAGAAGTTGCAAGACTCAAAGAAGGTCAGCCGCAAGGCTTCTGGTCTAAGAGATTAGCTCAACTTACTGAAACTCGTAACCGTCAAATGAGGGATGCCATCAACAAGGCAGCAAAAATCATTCTCAATCACTGCCTTGAGCATCAAATCGGACGAGTCGTTTTTGGATGGGGTCAGGGTATTAAGCAAGGCGCAAGATTGGGACGCAAAACCCAAGAGTTTGTGCAAATCCCAACCGCAAGGCTCAAGACTCGATTAGCTCAGTTGTTTGAGCAATACGGGATTGAGTTCGTTGAAACGGAAGAAGCCAATACGTCAGCGGCATCGTTTCTAGACGGTGATTCTCTGCCTAAATTCGGTGAGAAACCCGAAGGGTGGAAAGCGTCAGGGAAGCGGGTACAGCGTGGTCTGTACCGGACTGCGATGAACTGGTACGTCAATGCAGATGCTAATGGCGCTGCAAACATCATCCGTAAAGTAGCGACAACACTTGGTCTAGACCTAAGTGGAGTTGGTAGGGGGACTTTGACCTCCCCACAGAGAGTCTTTCTCTGGCAATTGGCAGGGACACGCGAAGCGGTACGGCTATGTCCTTCGGACAGGCTTCGCCAACAGCCTACCGCGTAGCATCCTTGTAGAATCTCCGTTGCTTTAGCTCGGAGAGAGTCAAACCCATATAGTGGAAGAATCCACTCGCGGTTCAGGGGGTTGGTATGCAAGTTACACGCTGTCTCCATGCTGCCATTCTCGTTTCTGATTTGGAACGGGCAGACTGTTTTTATGGCATGGTGTTGGGGTTACCCAAAGTCGAGCGATCGCTGAAATTTCCGGGAATTTGGTATGAGGTTGATGGTTTTCAAATCCACTTGATGACTAATCCGTTTCCGGGGGCTGATCTGCAAGATGCAGAAAAGTGGGGGCGGAATCGTCATATTGCGTTTTCTGTGACGAATTTAGAAGTGGCTAAAGAACGACTATTAGCCCATCACTGTCCGGTACAAATGAGTGCTTCCGGACGCACCGCGTTGTTTACTCAAGATCCCGATGGCAACGTGATTGAGTTAAGTGAAGCTTGAAGCCGTGATTATTGGTGGTTGGGATCAGGCGCTGTAACAGCCTGTATATTCTCGCTGTTTGGCATAAATATCCTTCAGGTGACGTTTTACGGTATCAACTCCGACATATAACTGGTTGGCAATTTCTCGGTAGCTATATCCGGCACGTCGTAACCGCCAAACTTCCGCTTGTCGGGGGGTAAGGTCATATTGCTGAATTTCGGCGATCGCCTGATTTTGAGCCGATTGATAGCAATCCTCTAAGGTGATCATCAGGTAAGGACGTTTGACTTCACTGAGTTCTAGCCAGCGTACCCGTACCCGGAAGGTTTCCGACTTGCTCGATGTAATATTGGTTTCAACGGTGGTAGGGCGATCGGCGATCGCTTCTTGAGTATCGAGCAACGGTTGACAAACCTGCCAAATTGACGGTGGTAGTGATTTTCTCAGGGGCAGGCTGGGGTTGAGGCGTTGGCAAATCCGGTAAGCATGGAAGTTACCATAAACCCACTCACCATTACTAGTAACAATTAATACGCCATCAATCAAGCCTTCCAGAATACCTTGTAAAAGTACCCCATCAACTTTAATGGGCGTTTCGTGACTGGGAAGTGAACTAAACATGGCAATTTTCAGTGAACAAGGGGCATGGCAGGATGAAAGAACGTTAGCGCCGTCCAGCAGCTTCTCGACCACCTGGAGCGCTATTGGTAGATGGAGTGTTGGCGGTTAACTGGTGTAGATCTAACCCGGTAATGCTGGATTGCACTGTTTGTTGAGGTTTCCAGGGATCAAAACTTTGGATAGCGAGTAGCAATAGTAGGGCAGCTACCGCGACTGATCCAAGAGAAGAGAGAGCAGAAAGAGCCATAGGAGCAGATTTCATCGGAGGTCGTCCTTACAGGGGGGCTTGCTTATCTATAGGTTGGTGGCTCAAGATTTATGCAAACTTGCCTGGACGATATCAGTGTTAAAGTCTGTGCTAGTGGATGGAAGACAGCTTCAACCTGGCTTCCCCCGATCGGATGAGCAGATCGGAGGAAGGCGCTCTCCTGCCAGTCGATTACTGTAATTCCTGGGGATGCACTTTTAGCCAACTAGCACATCTCAGGTTTCGTAGAAGTAGAGCCGCATTGGCCACTGTCCTAGGGGGATTGTTTAGGTTCAATGATAAAGTTCTCTACTTCTGCGAAATTTTTGTTTAGTTGCCTTAATTCTGCACACAAGTTTCTGCTGAAAGTCAGCAAATCAGGTATAGTACGGGTCTAAATACAACCCGGCTGGCGAGAACAGGGGCTTGTCTAGGCGAACCTGGTTCTTTCGTCGTGTCGTCTGCTAAGTTGGGGGCAATAACGGGCAGTTAGCCTCAGCGAACAATGACCTCTGATCGGTAACGACGGCAGATTCATAGGGCAGTGATGAAGTAGGAGCGAAGGCAATTATGTGTGGAATTGTAGGCTATATTGGCACCCAGGTTGCGAGCAATATTCTGTTAGAAGGGCTAAAGAAACTGGAATATCGCGGCTACGATTCTGCGGGAATTGCAACGGTGCTGGAAGGGGAGATTCATTGTGTCCGTGCCAAGGGCAAGCTGCATAACCTGGAAGATAAGCTGGCGGGAGAGGTGAATCCGGCTCAATTAGGCATTGGACATACGCGTTGGGCAACCCATGGCAAACCGGAAGAATATAATGCCCATCCTCACATGGATACGAAGCGGCGAATTGCGGTGGTGCAGAATGGCATTATTGAAAACTACCGGGAATTACGGGAGGAATTGAAGGCGCTGGGGCATGAGTTTCGCTCGGATACCGATACCGAAGTGATTCCCCATTTAATTGCGGAAGAGATGAAACAACAGGGGGCAGAACCCTCGTTGTTGGAAGGGGTGCGGCAGGCGGTGAATAAATTGCATGGGGCCTTTGCGATCGCGGTGATTTCGGCGGATTATCCGGATGAATTGATTGTGGCGCGGCAACAGGCTCCGCTGGTGTTGGGCTTTGGGCAGGGTGAGTTTTACTGTGCTTCGGATACTCCGGCATTGGTGCCTTACACCCGAGCGGTGTTGCCGTTGGAGAATGGTGAGCTGGCGCGGCTGACTCCGTTAGGGGTGGAGGTCTATAGCTTTGAAGGTCAGCGATTGAAGAAAGCGCCTCGTACTCTGAACTGGAACCCGGTGATGGTGGAGAAGCAGGGCTTCAAACACTTCATGCTGAAGGAAATTTATGAGCAACCGGGAGTAGTCCGTGCCTGTCTGGAAGCTTATTTTGATAGTGAATGGACGGCTGCCGATCATCTGCATTCGCCAGTGCGGTTGAATCTGCCGGATGAGTACTACAGTCATCTGCAACAGATTCAGATTGTCGCCTGTGGCACCAGTTGGCACGCGGCGTTAGTCGGCAAGTATTTACTGGAACAACTGGCGGGCATTCCCACCCAGGTGCAGTATGCCTCCGAGTTTCGCTATGCCCCGACTCCGTTAACTCCCTATACCCTGACGATCGGGGTGACGCAATCGGGGGAAACGGCGGATACGTTAGCGGCATTGGAGATGGAAAAACAACGTCGAGCCATGCACTCGGAGGAGTTTCAAGCCCGACTATTGGGGATTACCAATCGACCAGAGAGTTCGTTGGGAGATCTGGTGTCCCACATTATTGATACCCATGCCGGAATTGAGATCGGTGTCGCCGCGACCAAAACCTTTGTTGCCCAGTTGATGGCGTTTTATGCCCTGGCATTAGATTTAGCCCACCGTCGCCAAACGATCGGGGCGGGTCAACTTTATGATTTGATCACGGGACTGCGGCAACTCCCGGCACAAATCGAAACAGTGCTGGAAAGCCAGGAACGCTACATTGAAGAGTTTGCCCATAACTTCGCGGAAACTCAGGATTTCATCTTCTTGGGTCGGGGGATTAACTTCCCGATCGCGCTGGAAGGGGCACTGAAACTGAAGGAGATTAGCTATATCCATGCCGAAGGCTATCCGGCGGGCGAAATGAAGCATGGTCCGATCGCGCTACTGGATGCGAAAGTGCCCGTAGTGACGATCGCGATGCCAGGAACGGTGTTTGAAAAGGTGCTATCGAATGCCCAGGAAGCGAGAGCTAGAGATGCGCAATTAATTGGCATTACGCCGATGGATGAACAGGAGGCAGAAGATACTTTTGATACGCTAGTTCCAGTGCCCCATGTGGATGAAATGCTGTCGCCGATCGTGACGGTGATTCCGTTGCAACTGTTGGCGTATCACATTGCCGCTCGTAGAGGCTTGGACGTAGACCAGCCCAGAAACTTAGCGAAATCGGTCACTGTGGAATAAATTACTGAGTGGCTCATGGATACTTTTAGTATTGTTCGTCGATTATCGGTGCAAGATTATCACCGGATGGCAGAGGCTGGGATTCTGCAACCCGATGAACGTATTGAATTGCTAGAAGGACAAATCATCCAAATGGTGGCGAAGGGGACGGCTCATAGTTCAGCAGTTAGTCGGATTGAGCGGCTGTTGCGATCTCAGTTGGGCGATCGGGTTTTACTGCGGTTTCAAGACCCCATTCGACTCAATGATTACTCTGAGCCAGAACCGGATATTGCCGTTGTGCATTCTCATCCTTCGTTTTATGCCGACCATCATCCTCTGCCCTCGGAGGTGTTTTGGCTGATCGAGGTGTCTGATACGACGCTAAAGTTTGATTGTGGGGTGAAGGCGACAGCTTACGGGCGATCGGGGATCTCTGAGTATTGGGTGGTTGATGTCAACGATTACAAGTTGCATGTCTATCGCTTGCCCAATGCCGATGGGTATCAAAGTGAAACGATTTTGTCGGAAGCGTTGACGATCGCTCCACTAGCATTTCCTGACTGTGTGATGACCGTTGGGGAGATGGTGCGATCGGCTTGACGAGCCTGAATATGAATTGATAGCGATCGCGGCTACCCAGTCAAGTGTTCTCAGGTAGGAGCGATCGCTGGTTTTAAAGGATGGTCAAGCGGTTTGGGTTTGACTGGTAATTGAATCTTCGGAACTAGATTTTAAGCGGCTGACACTACTACGGCGAATGCGTTCGCTTTTACGCACACCGCCTGCCATTTCGTATTCGCGGCTATCTTTGCCATACTTGAAGGCGACACCGATCAACATTTTGTCGGTTAAATCACCCAGAGTTTTCTCTAATTCTTCAATCTCGGATTTGGAGGAATCAATCACAGCGAGGGCGGTATTGTAGTCGTTGAGTCGGCTCCGGAGTCGGTCAATTTGGGCTGTGAGATAGATCAAATTGCGGGTGTCACCAAAGTCTAGTTGCGGATCAACAGCTTTCAGTCCAGCAGCTCGAAGTTCCGCTTTTTCGAGAGGGCGAGAGGTGCGTTTTTTGCGAGTCATGGTAGATGCCACAAGATAAGTTAACTAAACCAGCATGGCTAATGACTGGTGAGTTTCGGTTCAGCAAACCCCGCAATGATTGATATTTCTTCCGCGAAGATTTTTATCTCTGGTCGTAGTTGTGCTGACGGTAGGTACGGATAGCGAAGGAAAAACTTGGGCGATCGTGAGTAGACCTTTGACATCAGTGCTTTCAGGCAATCATTGGTGCTGAATTGAGTGATGATCTTTACTGGAGCTTTAACGTAAGTAACTACAGCTTTAACGTAAGTAACTACAGCTTCATCGTTTCTTACTTCCACTTGAACGTAAATAAGGACGGCTTGAGCGTAAGTAAGGACAGCTTGAATGTAAGTAACGACAACTTGAGCGTAAGTAAGGACAGCACAAATATTATTGGGTACATCATTTGGATAACTGAGTCATTTACTCGATGTTCCAGGTTCTGAGCTTGGTTTTTGGAGTAAAAAGGTTAAAGTTTCGTGTTCTGAGGTCGGCACTTTAACTTGGGGAGTCGGAGGTTTGGGTTCAAAGGTTGGGGTTCCGAGTTTGGAGTCGGAGGTTCAGGCTCAAAGGTCAGTTTGTGAGTTCGACGCTTGAAAGGCAAACCTTGTTTTAGGACTGGAATCTCGCGAGCAGCCGATTCAAGAGATTCCAGCTTTACCAAAACCGTACTATTTTCTTTTTGGTGTTGAGTTCCCTTGCATGACAGGTACGAGAACCTGTAACAGTAATGCTAATGAACCAATGACACCAGCGATCGCTCCAATTACCACTGCTGTTGCCAAAATAATTTCGGTTGGACTGGTGCCATACTGCATCCAGGTAGAAGGAGATTCAATTGATCCGGGATGCGTAACTACATATTGCACAGGTTGAGCTTTGGGTACGGGGGAATTGGAAGTTGAGAGAGAGCTATTCATCAGTAGGCTCCTTGATTAAGGGTGGATTGCTGATGAAACCAAGCTAAATCAACCGTCTAAGACAGTTAAGGAAATTTTGGGGTAGATAAAAAGTTCCCTTAACTGTCCTGCTTCTGCTGAGAAGAACGAAAAGTTGAGCTAGGCTAGCAGTAACTTCTACTGTCTATGTGGGCAATGGCTGAAATTCGCGATCGTGGCAGTGTTTTGGCAACCGAGGAAGGCATTCAAATTCTGAAAAATGCTAAAGCTGCCAAGCGGAACTATGAGGGTAGAGCTTGGACATTGCAAGAAATTGCTAATGAAGCAGGCGTAGATGCTAAAACAGTTAGTCGTTTTTTGAACCGTAAACAGCGGACAGATGAAGCGACTGCACGAGCAATTTGTCAAGCTTTAGGAGTGGATTTCAATCAGGTAGTTGGGATTGATCTAAGTGAAGGTCATCCCCAAAAGCAAAAACAAAACGATAAATGGCAGCAAGTTTGTCGAGCAATGCTCGATCGCCAGATTCAATTCCCGACGCTTAACGATTTGATGGCAAAGGACGGAGTTCGCATCGATCTGGCTAAGTTGTTTGTCCCGATTGGCTTGATAGAGCGTAAGCAAAAACAGTATCGGCGATCGGATGTTGGTTCTGCTGAGCAGGCTTCACAGCTATTGCAACCCACTGAGGAAGAGATTGTTCGGCGATTCGATCAAGAAGAGGATTTCTTTAATCAAGTCATTTGTAATCCAAATATCTCTAACAATGCTCGTTTCGTCATTACTGGGGAGCCAGGAGCAGGCAAGACCACACTGTTGCAGAAAATCGGCGATCGCCTTTATGAAGCAGGAATGTTCCCAGTTTGGATTTCGTTGGGGAAACGTGGGGTTCCGCCGACCTATGAATTTCTGAGTAATGTTCTTAAAGAAGATGCCCGATTTAAAGATTATGGCTCAGCAGATTGGGAGGCAAGCATCAGAGCCTTACTGCAAACTGGAAAAGTCTGGCTTTTATTAGATGGAGCAGATGAACTGACAACAAATGGCAATCCGCTACAGGTAATTGGATCGCAACTGCAAGAAGCATGGTCACAGCAAGTCAGGGTTATTTTAACCTGTCGTCTGAATGCCTGGGATACCCATGCACTACCTAAATTTACGGTTTTTCGCATACTTGAGTTTGACTATCGAACCCCTGCTAAAGGGTATCGAAACCAGATTGAAGCTTATATTCATCAATTTTTTGAAAAAGAGGAAATTGACCCGCAGTTAGCGACTGGTCTGATTCAGCAACTTCACACACCAGGTAAGGAGAGAATTCGAGATTCGGTAAAAAATCCTTTGCGGTTATCCTTACTGTGCTATATATGGGAGTCAGGTATTGGAGAATTACCTGATACAAGGGCAGAACTTTATCGACTCTTTGTTGATTATTATTACGATCTACAAGAATTGAAATACCCAGAGATAAGCATTGATCGGACTGAACGCGATGCTTTAAACCTGGCGCTGGGAGAAGTTGCTAAAAATGCCCTTGATAGCAATGATTCACGATTCAGATTAAGAAAAAGCTTGATTGAGTCTATATCAATCATGGGCAAAAAAAATGCGAAAGGTTCTTTATTTGATAAAGCTGTTCAGTTAGGCTGGCTTAATTATATTGGTACTACAGCAGAGAAGCCATATGAATCGGTATATGCTTTCTTTCATGCTTCGTTTCAGGAATACTTTGCGGCATTAGCGATCGAGAATTGGGATTATTTTTTACCTTATAAACATAATAATAGTGCTCCCCAGCCCATTAAGGGAGTAAAGTATTTTGTATTTAATCCAGTATGGATTGAGGTAGTTGTATTTTGGGTCGGTATTAAAAACTCAACTAGTAAAGATACTTTGGAACAAGCTGAACAATTCTTATTAAAATTGCTTCAATTTAAAGATGGTCTACCTTTAAGCCATTGGTATGAATATCGAGCTTTATTTGTAGCAGGTAAATGTCTCTCGGAATTTTCAAACTGCTCAGTCAAGATTTCCAATAATATTTATGAAAGGCTTATCGAATTGGTATTTAAAGGTTTTGATATTGGTATTACAGGCATAATTGGTAATAATTGTGAACGTTTTAGATCTATTCAAGTTATTCAGGGGTTAAATCGAGATTTAGTTGATAAAAAGTTAAATGATTTTATTTCCATGCAACAAGAAGAAAATATCTCAGAAGATTATGTACACTATACAATTTCGCTAATTAAGGGCGAAAGCTCTTTGCTTGATACAGTTTGTGAGTATGAAAAATCTTATTTTGAGAAGAGTGATGAAAATTCTAATGGGGAAGATTTAAGTGAATATCTAAATACGCCGCGTAAGTGGGAGATAATAGAAGATTATTGTCCAGATGCGGTAGAAATCTATGAAGAGTCTATATATCGAGCCCATGAATTATGGCACTATGCAGATTCTATGAGTTATCCAGACTTTTATCACACATGGCATAGCTATATCTCTGACAAGACTGGCTTATCTATGAATAATTGAGAGAGCAGGTCATGAGAATCCAAAATATTGATGTTCCTAAAGAGGAAATAGCTTGCTTCTGCCAGCACTGGCATGTTAATAAACTTTTCCTGTTTGGTTCCGTTCTGCGGGATGACTTTTGTTCAGAAAGTGATGTTAATGTCTTAGTCAAGTTTCACCCTCGACATATTCCCGAATTCCTCAAACTGCACCAGATTCAAGAAGAACTTTCAAGCTTTTTGAAAAATCGGTCTGGTGGCACCGAAATCACTCAATCATTGCATTCGCGATCGCATCCTGGCAGAGGCAGAGGTTTACTATGATGCAGAGGGATCAGCATGAACCTTAAAACGATTGATTTACCGATCGAACAGATTCAACAATTTTGCGATCGCTGGCAGATCATCGAGTTCGCCTTATTTGGCTCTGTTCTGCGAGATGATTTTCGCCCTGATAGTGACATTGATGTGATGGTGCAATTTGATGCCAATGCTCATCCAACCTTTTTTGATTTATCGAACATGGAGGATGAGCTAAAAACGATTTTTCAGCGAGAGGTTGATCTGGTGACTCGTAAAGGCATTGAATCTAGTCGCAACTATCTCCGTCGTCAAGCTATCCTTTCAGCCACTTAGGTCATCTATGGAACGCGATCTCCAATCTCTCCTTGATATTCTCCAATCCGCTCAAATCGCAACTAACTATCTAGCAGGACGATCGCGAAATGACTTAGAAACTGATTTGCAACTTCAAGATGCCATCGTTCGCAGACTTCTGATTATTGGTGAAGCCTCAAGGCGAGTCTCAGAAACAACACGCCAGACTTTACCAACAATACCCTGGGCTGCAATCAATGGTATGAGAAACCGCCTTGTTCATGAATATGATGAAGTTGACTTGATGTTGTTTGGAATACAGTAATCAACAGTTTACCTACATTAATCGAAGAACTTGAGAAAGTTGTTCCCCCCAAAACATAAAACTAACGAGAAACACCCATGAATAGCCCAACTATTACCAAAGTTATTGAAGAGATGAATCATTTACCAAATGATTTACAACAACAGGTTTTACAGTTTGTTGTGACATTGCGACAACAATATCTACAAGTCTCTGGTAATGCTTGGGATGTATTGGAATTATTGAGCGACAATTAACCTGGGTTCCTCCGAGCTTTTGGTGAAAAGATACAATGGAAGGGAAGTCCGGAGGATCTGCCTATCTTCAACTTAATCACGACTCAGACCCGACAGTTTTTTCAGCAGTTACTGCCTAATTCCAGCCAACTTTACCTGGAGCACTGTGAACTCGATACTGAGCAGCAGCAGCTTACCTTGAGTGTGCTTTCAACCCAACATTCAGCAAAATGTCCAGTGTGTGGCACCCCGTCTGCCCGGACTCACAGCCATTATCAGCGCACCCTGGCTGATTTGCCTTGTGTCAATTTCAAGTTGACTCTAATGTTGCAAGTCAGTAAATTTTTCTGTGATACTCCAGGTTGTATTCGGCGTATTTTTACAGAGCGAATTCCTGCAATTGCAGCACCCTGGGCGAGGAAAACCGTTCGATTGGTGCAGCAACTCGAAGCGATTGGTCTAGCGTTAGGAGGGGCGGCGGGTGCGCGGTTGTCTCGTCACGTCAGTACAGCTGTCTGTGGCAGCACACTGTTGAATGTGCTTGAAAAAATCCCTCTACCTGAATTTGAGGTACCTAAACTCCTGGGAGTAGATGACTTTGCCTGGCGCAAAGGTCAGCAATACGGCACCATTCTGGTCGATATCGAATGCCATCGCCCGATTGCCCTGTTAGCCGATCGTTTCGTTTACAACATTGGCAGCATTCAATCCATTGCCACAAGCACAGCACAAAATGACAGCGGTGTGTTTGAACTCAACTTCCGTGACGAGCGATACTTACCTTTTGAAGGAACAGGTGCTATCAGTACCTGGCAATTAGAAATACCTACTGCATTCAAGCAATTTGATTTTAATACAATTTCAGATGTTATTTTCCATCTGAAATATACTGCCCGTGATGGTGGGAGTAGCTTTAGAGCTTTGGTGGAAAGTACCCTAACTGCTCTACTACAGGAAATGCTCCTGACAGCTAGTAGAACAGGGCTATATGTTGCCCTTAACCTCAAGCACGATCTGCCTAGTGAATGGCATAAATTGAAACAGTCTAATAGCGTTCTGATCAACCTTACTAAGGAACGTCTACCTTTCTATGTTCAAGGTTATAACCCTACAATTACCGAAACAATCTGGGTGGCTCGCATAAAAGGTAACTCCCCAAGCTTCTCAATGAACCTGAACAGTGTCACCTTTAGTCTTAACCGCGATCCCAGCCTTAACGATCTACACAAAGGAGTTTCTACTCTAATCACTTTGGGAGATGAATTCACTTTGTCAAAGCCGAATGCTACTGACCTCGAAGAGCTATGGTTAATTTGCCGCTACTCAATCTAAGGTCTTCCCAAGCAATTGGATAGGGAATTAAGCTCTGAACAACACTCAAGATGATGCGAAAAATAGCCCTTGGCGACCTTCCAAGTCTTTCGACTTAACTGGTTAAAATCAACCGTTCTGCCAAAAGATCCAATCCAGCCCGTCCAAACACCTGACACTTCAACATCTTGAGGTCTGGTTTTTCCTGTTTGAGCCAGTACAACATCCTATAGAACAAAAAACAAAACATTATTGACCAGCAGGTCACATATTTGGAGTTGATGACGCTTTGGTTAAGTTGTTTGGAATAACGTTATGCGTCTAACGCTTTATCCCATTCCAATTGGTGACTTAGACCATACTTAATAAAATCTTCGACTTGGGCTTTGTCACTCTTCCCAAACACACCCAAACTATAAGGATTTTCTCGCATTCGCTCCTCGACGAACGCTTGCTCCATTCGCAGCATTTCAGATCTGGGTTGATCTGGTTTGAAGAAATCGACTACTAGCACAGTGCGTTCGTACTCTGTGTAATTATGGGGGCAATGAGGATAGCTGTGATCTAACACTAAAAATTTCCCTTCATGCCAATAGAGTCTGTCATGGCAAATTTTCATTGCCACATCTCCCGGCGGCACAATGAGTCCTAAATAACCCCGATTCATGTGGGGATTGTAATTGACATGAAGTTTGATATCTAATCCGGGATGAAATGTACCAAAGTAGACATTTCTGAGGATATGTTTGTTTCTTAAATTGGTGGACTCGATCGCTTCAGATAACGTGGGAAAGTATTTTACTCTTAATCTCAGGGCTTGTTCTGGAACATTTTGCTCTGCATATTGGGGATACTGAATGTGATGCGTTTGAATATAGTTTTCAATCAGCAGTCCTTGAAATAGCACACCAAAAGCACTGTATTTAGCATTGCCTTTTGTCTTCACGGTTTTACTTTTAGGTCCCATCACAGCATCGGCAAACTGCAACTCTGCCTCAGAGGCGTTATTTTTAAACGTGGTAAATTCATCTCGAATGGCTTGCCAGTTCTGTTGCAGAATATGCAAGAACGGAAATTGCTGGGGATCTAAGTGGTACTCATTAAAGGTTTCCATGTCCTGTTCTCCTGAATCGGCTGGGATGCCAACGGCTATAATTCATTCTAAAAGTTTTATTTTAGACAGCTTAGTAAAAAAACTCTAACTCATTCTGGCAAGAGGTACTGTGTCTGAAACCCCGACTCTGGATAGATTAATCAAAAATGTGCGGGTGGTGCGCCCTCACCAAGCCTCCGTCGATCGCCTGGATATTGGGATTAAGGATGGTAAATTCAGCCAAATTGCCCCCGAAATCAGTCCTGATCAGGCAAAAGAGGTGATTGATGCTGAGAATCTCCTGGGGTTTCCGGGGATTGTGGATGCCCACATGCACATTGGCATTTATCAACCGTTAGCCCAGGACGCGATCGCGGAAAGTCAAGCGGCGGCAATGGGAGGAGTCACTACCAGTCTGAACTATATCCGCACCGGGCAGTATTACCTGAATAAAGGCGGCTCTTACCGAGAGTTCTTCCCAGAGGTGTTGGCATTATCCAACGGCAACTTTTATGTGGATTATGGCTATCACATTGCCCCGATCGCCCCTCAACACATCGATGAAATGCAATGGTTGTATGAGGAACATGGAGTCGCTTCGTTCAAAATCTTTATGTTCTACGGGGGATATGGGCTGCATGGGTTGTCTAATCAACAGAATCTCTTTCTGATGATCAACCCGGACGATCGCTATGATTTTGCCCATTTTGAATTCATCATGCGGAGTCTGTCGCAGTTGAGAGAACGGTATCCCGCCGCCCAAGACTCAATTAGCCTCAGTCTGCACTGTGAAATCGCTGATATTCTCAATGCCTACACCAAAATCGTGCAGCAAGACACGAGTCTTACAGGTTTGAATGCCTACAGTGCCGCTCGTCCACCCCACTCCGAAGGCTTAGCGATTTGTATTGCCTCCTACCTGGCGCATGAGACGAACTGTGGCAATATTAATTTGCTCCATCTCAGTTCCCGCAAAGCGGTCGAAGCGGCGTTGATGATGCAAGCCACCTTTCCTCACATCAACTTCAAGCGGGAAGTTACTGTCGGTCATCTGCTGCTGGATGTGGAAGCTCCTACGGGCAAATGGGCAAAAGTCAATCCCCCCATTCGACCCCGCGCCGATGTGGAGTATTTATGGAATGCCGTATTGCAAAACCAGATTGATTGGATTGTCAGTGATCACGCCTGTTGTGCTGCCGAGCAAAAAGCCAGCCGCAGCGATCCAGACAATATTTGGTTAGCTAAATCAGGCTTTGGCGGTACGGAATATTTGCTCTCAGGCGTAGTCAGCGAAGGCAGCAAACGGGGTATGTCCTACAACCAGATGGCAAGGCTACTATCTTGGAATCCGGCTCAACGGTTCGGTCTATGGCAAAAAGGTGACATTGCTGTGGGCTATGATGCGGATCTGGTACTCCTCGATCCCAATGAAACCTTCGTCGTTCGTGCCGCCGCATCCCTTTCGCAACAAGGCTACACCCCCTTTGAAGGCATGGAATTAACCGGACGGGTCAAGCACACCTTCCTCCGGGGCAATTTGATTTACGATCGCGGACAAATCATCGGCTCACCCCAGGGACAGTATGTGCGGCGATCGTAGGAATCTCAACGATAGTGATCAAACTCAGGTTTACTGAAACAGTTGAGAGATTGGGTATGAGAAGCCAGGTAACAGGGGACTGGTCACTTGATCAGGAGGAAACAGAGTATTGACTAACCGTAACAACGCTTGCGCTCGGCGATACACTTCCATCTGTTGTTTTTGCCAGTCAATCATCCAATATTCCTGCACTCCCCGTTCCGAATAAAGCTTTAGTTTCAGTTCTCGATCGCGTCGCTGATTTTCGTCTCCTAAAGAAAGCACTTCCACTATCAGTTCTGGAGCGCCCGTCAAATGTCCGGCAGCATCGAGTAGCACAGCTAACCGCTCTTGGCTGACCCAAACCACATCAGGAATCACATTGTCGGCATCCGTAAAGATCACACCGGGAGCCTGTACCGCTTCACCCAACCCCGTTGAAAAAGACCAGGTATCCAGGGCAGTACAAATGCGGGTGCTGGCTCTTTGGTGTCGCCAGTCGGGTGCTCTGGTCACAAGCAACTCTCCGTTAACGATTTCGTAGCGGTTGCCATTATCGGGAAACAATTCCAGATCTGCCGCTGTCCACCGAACTCTATCGATCGCACTCTGGCTCATCTGCTGCGCCTCCAGGAACTACTTCTATGCTACTACCTGGTTATTCTTAGCTTAGTCCTCGTCTACAAAATCTGAATGAACAACATCCTATGGCTGCTGACGTATGATGAGCTTAGGAACTTGCTGTAGCCATCTCAGTGCCATGTTTGCCCTCGTCTCTGCTGAAAAAACCCATCTTCCACCTGGCTCAGTGGTACGTTTACCTGCCACCTGGGAAGAGTACCAGGCTGTGAACCAGCAACGCGGCGACAGTTCTATTCCGCGCCTCAAATATCGCCACGGAGAGCTACTGTTAATGTCTCCATTGCCGCAACATGGCAAAGATGCCAGCCTAATTGCTGATGTGATCAAAACCTTACTTGATCATGCCGATCGGGAGTATGACTCCTTTACCCCGATTACGATGGAGCTACCGGAGGAAGGTGGTATCGAACCAGACTATTGTTTCTATATCGACAATTGGGAAGCGGTATTAGGTAAAAGGCGGATCAATTGGCGTACCGATCTGCCACCTGATCTAGCATTAGAAATTGACGTTACCAGCTATTCGGATGTCAATGATTATCTACCCTATCGAGTGCCAGAGATTTGGCTATTTAAGCGAGAGCAGCTTCGCGTCTATCAGCTTCAAGGAAATACCTACAACCTTTATACTCAAAGTCGATACTTTCCAGACATTGATCTCCAAGGGGTGATCGATCGCGGTCTGCAAATTGCCTACGATCGCAACACCAGTGCGGCTATACGTGACTTGAGGCAGCAGTTACGCAACAACGATGGTGCATAAAAAAATGAGCATACAAAACCTGCTCTCAGGATCGGCAACCTTTCACCCTAGATTTGCAACGGTCATGTTCTGAACAGCATGATTTGAGTGGTGAACTCAACGGGTCAACCTCAGAAGTCCAATTGTCGTGTTCCGAACGACATGATTTGAGTTCTGAACTGGAAGAGTGGGGTTCCGAACTCAAATGATCGCCCTCAAAGGTCAAATGGTCGTGTTCCGAACGGCATGATTCATGTTCTGAACTGCAACGATCGCCCTTAGAGGTCAAATTGTCCGGTTCTGAGCGGCAAAATAATCGAGTCACTCGTGGTGCAACCAGCGATCGCTCCTTCTAAAAAACATCTAAAAAACATCCCTTGAAATGGGTATGCTCCGGAATCGTCCTGTCAGAATGGGTATTACCGCTTAAAGCCTGCTGGGAGACTTTGCATGGAAGCCCGCATCCTAAACGATCGCTACAAACTTCAGAGAAGACTGAGCAAAAAAGGGGCACGACAGACACTACTCGCACAGGATCTGACGACGGGTGATGCCGTTGTCATTAAACTGCTGATGTTTGACGCGGCGTTTCAGTGGGAAGACCACAAGCTGTTTGAACGGGGCGCAGGAACCTTAAAATCCCTCTCCCACCCTAGCCTTCCCAAGTACCTGGACTATTTTGATGTGACGTTGCAGAAGGCTCAGGGGTTTGCCCAGGTGCAGAGCTACATTCCTGCCAAATCTCTAGAAGAACATCTGAAGGATGGACGCAGCTTCAGCGAATCGGACATTCAGCAAATTGCGAGAGAGTTGTTAAGCATCCTGATTTATCTGCACAGCCGCCAGCCTGCCATTATTCACCGCGATATCAAGCCCAGCAATATTCTGTTGGGCGATCGCTCTGGTAACTGTGTTGGCAACGTTTATTTGGTGGATTTCGACTCTGTGCAGGTGCATACCGAAGCCAAAGTCGGCAGTACGATGACGGTGGTCGGCACCTATGGCTATATGCCCCCCGAGCAGTTTGGTGGACAGGCATCTCCCGCCTCTGACTTGTATAGTTTGGGCGCAACCCTGATTTACATCGCCACTGGCAAACATCCGGCAGACCTGCCCCAGGAGAATTTCCAGATTCAGTTTGAGCCGTTCGTTAACCTCAATCCTCAACTGATCGACTGGTTGAAATGGCTGACTGACCCAGACTTAAAAAAACGCCCACATTCCGCAGAACAAGCACTTCAGGCTTTCAATCAACCCGACCTTCCGATCCCAGGAAGAAAAATGGGAGATGCGATCGCCAAACCCAAAGACAGCAAAGTAGTCCTGCGAAGCCATCCAACCGCCCTGGAAATCATTGCGACCTACTCACTCTCGGATTCGCTCAGCTTCATGCCCCTGGTTGCCACTGTTGGTTGCCTGATAGGCGCAATCCCACTCCTCATAGGAGTGCTGACGCTTCTGACCGGTCTCTTTACTCTGTTCTTCGGTCTACTGAGCCTCAATCTGGAAAGCATCATCAGTGGAATCGTCATCATCTGCCTATTTTCGTTGATTCCCCTATTCATCGGAGGCATGTTTATGGTTCCCTTACTGTTGTGTCTACCCAGACAGCGCCGTCTATATATTAATGCTTCAAAATTATCCCTAACCCGTAAATTTCTATTTCTGGGTAGCACGATGACAGCCGATCGCAAAGAGATCAAGCAGTTAGCCTGCCAAACCCTTCCCCAACAAGTCATCCTGGTTGCTCATCAACAAAAATTTATCATTCCCACCAGTAGTGTGAGGGAACTGGAATGGTTAGGGCAGGAATTAAGCCAGTGGCTGAAGTTGCCTGTGACCAAACTGTAATCTGGCGGATATTCGGGGGCAATGACCCAATTCCCCTCTGACTCAGATTTATCACCTAAATAGGCATCGACCTACAGCCTGCAAACTCAAAGCCGCTATTTCCCAGGCATTGATTTACAAGGGGTGATCGATCGCGGTCTGCAAATTGCCGACGATCGCAACACCAGTGAAGCTTGAACTAATTCATCGGAGATCCGCAGACTCATAGTGGGAAGTAGTAAGGCAGCCTGTTTTAAGTATAGCGATCGTCGCTTACCCAGGTTTCTTTGCTTCTGCTATCGCCTCTTACTCAGTCAATCGGGACAACGCATAGAATAAGGACAACTGAAGCACGATCGCCCGTCACACTCACCCCAGACATCATGATGCAAACCCTAACCCTGATCGGACAGATCGACACCAATGGTCATCTGCGGCTAGATGTACCCACGGCGTTACCTCCAGGTGAAGTTGAGTTAGTTTTGGTGATTAATCCAGCTGCACCCCAAACTACCTCATCTGCCAAATACGACTTCTCTAACTTGGTTGGTAAGCTGCAATGGCAAGGAGATGCAGTTGACACCCAGCGGGCATTAAGGAATGAGTGGTAATCGTTATCTCCTCGATACCAATGCTGTAATCGCCTTACTTCAGGGCAATCAGCAAGTATTGCAACTGCTCCAAAATCCTGATTGGATTGGGATTTCGATCATCAGTCAGCTTGAGTTCATGGCATTTACAGGCTTAACCGAAAGCGATCGCCAGCTATTTAACCAGTTTCTTCAGCAAGTAGAGGTAGTTGGATTGCAGTCTGAGCAAACTGATCTGATCGATCTAATCATTCAACTACGACAAACATATCGGCTGCCCTTGCCCGATGTTGTCATTGCCGCTACAGCGATTCAGGTCAATGCCAGATTGATAACTGCTGATAAACAGTTAAAGACGATTCAGGAATTGACAGTCGTGGATTTTATCCCTTAGCAGCGATCGCCTCCTAACAATTCTCCCCTAGTTGCTCACACGCACCAATACTGACCCAACTGGTAGAGCCATCCTGCCAGATCTCTTTTTTCCAGATTGGGGCTTGGTGTTTCAGAGTATCGATCGCATACTTACAAGCTGCAAACGCTTCGGTGCGATGGGGACAGCCAACAGCGACTAAGACACTAATTTCGCCAATTTGTAACTTGCCCGTCCGATGATGAATCACCACATGGGTAACATCAGTCCAGGTCTGGCGAATTTCCCTGGCAATCTGTTGAAAGACGCGGATCGCCATCGGTTCATAGGCTTGATACTCCAATGCCACCACCGATCGCCCTTCGGTATTGTTCCGTACCATGCCACTCATCACGACTACGGCACCATTGGCAGGGTCATCGGCTAAGGTGTAGACCTCTGCCAGGGACAAGGGAGCAAACGTAATCGCGAAATGATCCTCTGGATGGGGTTGACTGGTCGTTAAGATTGGGGCGTTGATGCCAACCGTCATAGTCAGGTGATGCCAGTAAGGGATGCCTCTCTATTGTGCCCGATCGAGCGGCTGCCAGGAGTGGGCTGCGATCGGAGTGTAGGATTCTAATCGAAAATTGTGCATTCTGAAATAGTGTCAGTCACTCAACTGTAGTGTGGCTGTCATTGGGGTGACATTCTCTCCTGCTACAACTTAAATTGCCTGCCGATCTCATATTTATCAGCCGCCATGCTTGAGGAAACCTTGTGCCCTAGTCAAGCCCCAGTTGAGCAGTGGATCACAAGTGTGATCTGGCTTGCAAGTTGGTTATTCAATCCTGTTGCGGTGGTTCTTTCGATACTGGTGCTGTTTGGCACACTCTGGCTCCTGATCCCGCGTCACCGCCGCTGGTTAACTCGCATTGCCACAGGGCTAGTGCTGGTTTACCTGCTGATCCTATCTCCCCCTGCCGTAGCGATCAGTAATCGTCTGCTCTTGAGCTTTGTACCCGCCGATTCTGGGCAACCCACCGATGCCATTGTCGTGTTAGGTCGGGGAGGTGGACTCCGACAATCCCGCGCTAATGTCGCCGCGCAACTCTGGCAGGATCATCGCGCCCCGTTAGTCTTTATCAGTGGTCGGTATGATGCCCCACCGATCGCACAGATGGTGGCAAAGCAAGGAGTCCCAACTACGGCGATCACCGGAGAATCATGTTCCGCGACTACCGAAGAGAATGCGTTATTGACAGCGGCAGCTTTAAAGCCACGGCAAGTTCACCAAATTGTTTTAGTGACCGATCCGCCCCATCTGCTGCGATCGACCCTGACCTTCCGGAGCTTGGGCTTTAAAGTGATTCCCCATGCCAGCCCTCTCCCCCCATTAGAATCTCCCCAACGGGCATCCCTGGTGTTTCGGGAGTATTTTGGCATTGTTGCCTACGGCTTACGGGGACGCTTCTTTGCCAGGGACTTGCCCACCACCGCCGCGATCGACCCATCACCGTTAAAAGGATGAGCCAGGTTGGGTCAAAAATTCGGCTTCCTCAGGAGTTGTCTCTCGTCCCAGAATCACATTGCGATGGGGAAAGCGTCCGAAGCGCTCAATCACCTCTAAATGCTTAAGGGCATAGGTATAAGCACTTTGAGTCACGGGGTTGTCTTGAAATGGGATAAACAGTTGCACCGATCGCTGCTGCATTGCTAACTCTTCACTGTGCATGAAGGGCAGATAGACAAACCAGCGTTGAATCAACGGTAAAGCCTGATCAAATCCCTGGGCGATCGCCTGGTCAGCGATCGTTAAAGCTGTGGTATCGGTGGCGAAGGATTGCGGTTGTCCGCGAAACAGATTCCGGGGGAACTGATCCAGCAACAGAATCAAGGCTAAACAACCTTCCGGCGTAGATTGCCAGTGATCCAGTTGCCCACTTGCCGCTTGCTGGTAATCGGTGAGAAATTGGGTTTGGATGGTGCGATCGAAGTCCGGATCTTTGCTAAACCAGACCTTACGATAGCCTCCAGTGGCGATCTCATCAGGATCATCAAACCAAAACTTGAGAATTTCTTCCACTTGCGACATAAAAATTTCCCCACTGCTGGCTGAAACGCTGGCTGTATCCTACCAGGTATCCCAACCGACGATGGGGAAAGTGAGTGATGCAGTGTCAGCGATCGGGGGCGTACCTCCAGAACCCTGACAGCTTGACCACTGAGGCTGACTAGGACATCGCTTGGATGATGTAGTCAAAGTAAGGAGAGGCTTCCGCCGCATCCGATTCGCTCAGCAGTTCCAAGGAAGCTGCCTTCAAGCACCGGATGGCTTCTGCCATCCCTGGAACCGGAACCCCCAGAGCGTTGTACATTTCCCGGGCACCAATAACACCGATGCTTTCGATCGGCTCCTTATCACCCGCCAGAATGCCATAGGTCACCAGGCGTAAATACCAGCCGTAGTCCCGCAGACACAGCGCCCGTTGCTTGTCTCCGTAGGCATTACCACCCGGAGAGATAAAGTCGGGACGCTTGCGCCACAGTTGCTTGCTGGCTTCCTGAACGATCTTTTTCTCATTTTCTGAAAGTGTGGCAGCGATGCGAGTCCGCTGTTCACCGGTCTTAAAGAAGTCTGCCATCGACTTCAGTTCGCCAATACTGGGATAGCGAAGCTCATCGTCGGCTTGAAGAATGACTTGGCTAACTACGCTCATATTTAATGCGGTATCTCAGGGTATCAGTGATAGTTTAACGACTCTGGGGACGCAAAGAAAAGCATGCATCGTTCAACAGCAGCCTTCGCCGTACAATCAAGAGCCTACCTTGTCCTCTGTACCCCAAAGTCAAAAGTTTTGTAACAGATCAACGATAATTGGTAAATTGCAGTGGCACGGGGTAATCTTCCTGCTTCAGGCGTTGGATCACAGTCTGTAGCTCGTCTTTCGACTTGGCACTCACCCGCACCGCATCGCCTTGAATCGACGCTTGAATTTTTTTAAATTCATCCCGAATCAGCTTGGAAATCTGCTTGGCGATCTCCTGACTAATTCCTTTTCGCAGAGTAATTTCCTGCCGCACCCGATTGCCACTGGCGGACTCAATTTTGCCGTAATCAAAGATCTTCAGCGATAAATTACGTTTGACCGCTTTGGTTTGTAACACTCCATGAATGGCATCCAGGGTGAACTCGCTATCGGTACTAATCGTAATTACTTCATCACCCAGATCAACCTCGGTTTTAGTGTCCTTGAGGTCATAGCGTGCCTGGATCTCCCGCTTGGTTTGATCGATCGCGTTCACAAGTTCCTGGCGATCGAAGTCGCTGACAATATCAAAGGAATAGGTTGCAGCCATAGAACAGAAATATTTACTGCCAAAGGTTCACGGACATTTCTCCAGAATACTGGCTCCGTGTCCCCTCTCATCATGCCGCAGACTTAAACATTCTTCACCCCAGTTCTGAAGGTAAGATCACCAACAACCAACTCCTTTAAGGCAGGCAGGCGATCGGGTATGGAACGGATTGGATTTATTGGACTGGGGATCATGGGACAGCCGATGGCGCGGAACATCATGCAGGCAGGCTATCCCCTGGTGGTATATAACCGCAGTCGTCCGGCAATGGAGGCGTTAGGAGCCGCCGGAGCCACGTTGGCAGAGTCCCCCAAAGCTGTTGCTGAACAGACCGATGTGGTAATCACCTGTGTTTCTGATTCTCCGGATGTGGAAGCCGTGGTGCTGGGAAGCAATGGCTTGATCGAAGGAGTGCGATCGGGCATGTTGTATATCGACATGTCCACGATCGCCCCGGCTACCTCGCGTCAGGTCTATACCGCCTTACAAGCTAAAGGAGTCGCTGCCCTCGATGCTCCCGTCTCTGGGGGGGATATCGGTGCCCAACAGGGAACCTTGTCGATTATGGTCGGAGGGGATGCCTCAGCCTTTCAACGAGCGCTCCCGATTCTGCAAACGATGGGCAAAAATATTGTGCATGTGGGTGAGGCGGGAGCCGGACAGGTGACGAAAGCCTGTAACCAAATTGTGGTGGCGTTAACTGTTCAGGCGGTGGCTGAAGCCCTGACCTTAGCCAAGAAATCTGGCGTTGATCCCGCCAAGGTACGGGAAGCATTACTGGGAGGATTTGCCCAAAGTCGGGTGCTGGATGTGCATGGACAACGGATGTTGGATGGGAATTTCCAGCCCGGATTTAAGTTAAATCTATTCCGCAAAGACATCAATATTGTGCTGCAAACCCTGCGAGAGCTGCAATTACCGTTATTTGGGACTAGCCAGGTTCCGGCGTTAATGGATGCGTTGTTAGCTCAGGGCAACGGCGAATTAGACTATATTTCGCTAGTCACCCTGTACGAATCTTTGGCAGGCTTGGAGTGAATCACTTAATCCCCAAATCTTTGCGGCTCGGCACATTAGGCTGGACGATCGCGGTCTACACCCTGATCCTATTTGTCTGTAGCAGCCTCAAACATGCCCTATTTCAATCCAATGCCTTAGATCTGGGCTGGTTTGATCAAGCGGTGTATCTGATCAGCCAGGGACAAGTCCCGATCGTCTCCTTCGGTGGCTTTCATGTTTTGGGCGACCATGCCGCCTGGATGCTCTATCCTCTGGCGCTACTGTATAAAATTTATCCGGCGGTGCATTGGTTACTCGCTGTCCAAGCGATCGCCTTATCCCTCGCCGCAATTCCCCTCTGGCATCTGGCACGACAAGCCGGACTGAAACCGACTGTTGCCACCGCGATCACGACCGCCTATCTCCTGTATCCCTTAGTTTTCAATATCAACTCATTCGACTTCCACCCCGAAGTGTTGGCAGTCCCCGCTTTATTCAGTGCTGTTTTAGCCGCTCGATCGGGCAAAATCGGCTGGTTTTGTGCGGCGATCGGAGTCGTTCTAGGATGCAAAGCCGTATTGTCACTAACGATCGTGGGGTTAGGTATTTGGCTATGGCTATTTGAAACCAGATCGGCTGAGGCTCCCATTCGATCGCGGACGCGGATCATGGGAGCGATCGCCCTGGTAACTGGCATCAGTTGGTTTCTGTTGGCAACCCAGGTAATCATTCCCTACTTTCGGGCAGATAAGGGTTCCCAGGTTTCCGCGATCGCGCATTATCAATACCTGGGCAGTTCGGTGACAGAAATTGCCAAAAATCTGGTGCTGCAACCGGGCTTAGTGCTGAGTCACTTGTTTACCCTGGCGAATTTAGAATACCTGGCATTACTGTTTATCCCGGTGCTGTGGGGCTTATCGTTTCGATATCTGACTCCTCTGATTGCCGCTCTCCCTGCTCTAGCATTGAACCTCCTCAGTACAATGTTTGCGGCTAAAAACCTGACCACACAATATTCCTTACCAATCCTGCCGTTTTTGTTTATAGCGATCGTGGCAGCTCTAGCCCATCAGCAAGGCTGGGTGCAACAACGACGGGGCATTATCCTCTGTGCCCTGGTAGGATTTTTGGCGTTAGCGAAATATAGTTACTTTGGCACCCTTTACTTAAGAGGCTTAGATACCTGGCAAGCGACCCGCACCGCGTTAAGCCAAATTCCCGCCCAGGGCAGGGTGCTCACTGTCTCCCAAATTGCTCCCCATCTAACCCATCGCCCGATCGTCAAACTAGCCGTTACCGGGTCACAATCCCGTGATTTAGCCGAATTCGATTATGTATTACTGAATGCTCGACATCCCGGTTGGGCAAGCGATCGTGCCACAATCACACAAATTGTCGATCGGTTAACCCAAGATTCTACCTTCCAAGCAACCTATCAGCAGGATGAAGTCTATTTATTTACCCGCAAAGCTTGATTGAGTCGGCAATCCATCAGGATTCTAGTTAAAAGGATGCTTTAAACCATCCCACCGATTCGGTTTTCGATACTATCAATGCAGTCAACCATAGAGTCGATGCATTTAAAGATAGAAACGACGCAGTCAAAAATAGAAACGATGCCATTCGCCACTGCATTGATTCAATTAATTTTCAGGATCTACGGATACGTGATGCCGCCACCAGGCATTTTCGCAGCAACGATACCGAGTTATGGCTTGTCAACTTTGAGAATTAACCTAACACTGTATTCGTTGGCTCTGTTAGCAACATGAATCAAGATGTCTTGTCTGTGTGCTTGATTGACCATGCAATACCGCGATCGAAAAATTAATTGGTTCGACCATCGATCGGGAATCTTCACTTTAGGATAGTTTCATTGACCAGCCCAAAGGAACTTTAGTTTACATCCCACTAATAGCCAAAGCTATATACGATTCAAATCAGCAGTGGCAGACAACTTTGAGCTTAGCCCCGATCAATGGCTATCAATCGTCCGCTACATTTGAATTGTTAGCCTGTGCCGTTGGAACGATTTCCTGATTATTTCGCATCACTCTAATCAAGAATCGTAGTGCCTCATTAACAGCATCAGCACTAGGAAATATCTCTGCGACATCAGGTTCTAACCGTACTGTGGCTCCACCAAAACTTTTCCTTCCAGGACCTAACCTTCTGACTCGGAGGCTTGTCAAGTCATACTCTGTCCGTAAATCATCTTCCATTTCTGATTTATCCATCTTCATAAGATTCTAGGACAAAACCATTTCCCGCTTAAGAGGAACGATATTTCTCCTTGACCAACACTACGGAGTGAAACGAATTTCATTAGAAACTACTTTTGTAACAGCATCACAACTTTCTCGAGGTGCAACAAATGCAACAATTCTATATGTCTGCTTTGTTATGTCACCATCATCTACACCACCTGTTATTTCTGAATCTGACAGACGGAGGGGCTTAAATTCACCTGCTTCTATAGGAGCAAATCCACCATCATTTTTGCAGGGCGTACAATTCACCTTTTCCTTTGAAGGTGTAACAAATACCTTACGCTTTGTGATAAATGTTAAATATCTAGTTGGTTGCCACTCACCACCACGCTTCACTTCAAAGTTGCCAACACAATTAGCGGTCGTATATAAGGGGTTTCCTGAATTGTTTACGTAGTATCCTCTAACAGATTCGCCCCTTCTATAAACTATTTTTTCCAATTTGATTTCTAGTCCCAAGAATGATCCATCTAGATTGTCCGATTTGTTGTTAGTTTCATATAACGGTCTGCAACCTAACATTAAGAAGGTAATGAGAACTGCAACTATACTTTTCATTATCATACTCTTGTAACTCACAACCTAACTACATTCTAGAGATTCTTAGTGAAAAAATTTCTAATGACTACCTCGATTAATTGACTGATCACCTTAGAGAAACTTTGTCGGTTAAGTCCAGGCTTTCGGGGTGTTATCCATCAGAATATAATGGGGTAATTACCTGCCAGCGATGGTATTTATGGTGAGTCTAGGGGCGATCGCGCTCTAGAGAAGTTAAAAAATGTATCTAAAGTTACAAATTCTATTTCCTTTCCGCAGGGTTATCTACAATTGGTATCAAGAGCTACGGTTTTGCTCATGCCGATTGATACTGATCTAGATTGGGAAGAAGCCTACACTTATCGACCCGGAACGATCGTCGAACTCAACTCGCAACCGGGGGAGTGTGACACGATCGCCGCCTACGATCCGATGATGGTGCCGCCGATCTGGTTAACCCATGATCCGCGTCCTCGCTATCCCTACGAATTGCGGGTAATCAAGCCGTCTGAATCAGTGATAGAGCCAGATCAGGACGATCGCGAGTTAACTCTTGCCGCCACCCATCAGAAACAACAGCGCCATTCGTACCGCTACCCCGCTTGTCACTTGTTGTGAAATCAAGCTGAACTGCGGATCGTCCATTAAATCCGAACTAATTTCGACACCGCGATTGACGGGACCCGGATGTAATACCTTCACATCCGGTTTGCATAACTTCAAGCGATCGCGAGTAATACCAAATTGTTGATGATATTCCCGCAAACTTGGCAACAGATGGTTCGTCATCCGTTCTCGCTGTAGCCGCAACGTCATGACAAAATCCGCATCCTGCAAGGCAGGCTCTAATTGCCAATGCAAAAACAACTTGCGGGTTAATTTCCTAACCTCCCCATCTGCCTGACCTCCCCCATCTCCTTCACCCGCCTTTACATACGCCTCAAACAACTTCGGCAACAACGTCGGCGGTGCGGCTAGATGCACTTCAGCGCCACTGGTGGTCAAACTCCAGATATTAGAACGCGCCACCCGCGAATGCAGAATATCCCCAACGATCGCGATCTTCTTCCCTTGCAGTAGCGACAACCGGGGTTGTTCGGGATCAATCAGAGTGCAGATCGTAAATAAATCCAGCAGCGCTTGCGAGGGATGTTCATGTTGTCCATCTCCGGCATTCAGAACGCCGACCTTCACCCCCAGGCGATCCATTTCTTCCGCGATCGCTTGGGGCACACCCGCCTCCCGATGCCGGATCACCATCATGTCTGTGCCCATAGCCAGGTAGGTTTTAGCGGTGTCCAGAATCGTTTCTCCCTTGGTGAGGGAAGAGGTTCCTGGCGCAAAGTTAAGAATATCGGCAGATAGACGTTTTGCCGCCAGTTCAAAGCTACTGCGGGTGCGGGTGGATGATTCAAAAAACAGATTGGTCACCACCTGACCCTGTAACGTAGGCACTTTCTTCGTCCGCCGAGACAACACTTCCCGAAAACTATTAGCAGTTTGCAGAATCGCATCGTACTCGGCAGGAACGAAATCAGCCAGAGACAGAATATGGCGGCGTGTCCAGGTAAAGGTCATACAGTAAGGATTGCAGATTTATTCAGGTGTAATTTTGCGTAGGGGCGTGGCATTCGGTCACAAGTCCTTACTATTAACCCAGAAACCTCTGCCGAATGCCGCGCCCGTACAATTCCTAAGTAGATCAGGTCGGTAGGTTCAGCAGATTTAAGCTGAGCGTAATCAGAGACAGGAACAGAATAAAACCGATCGTATCTAGCATTGTAGTCACTAAGGGCCCACTGACTAAAGCTGGATCGAGTTTCAGCCGCTTTAACCCCATGGGTAACAGGGTTCCCAGTGTCACCGCGACTAAGGTATTGGTTGCCATGACAGCGCCAGCGATCAAAGATACCCAACGTTCTTCCGGCTTAGTCCAAATTAAGGACAAGACGACCATTGTCGTACCTAATGCCAGTGCCGTTCCCATTCCTGCCAGCACCTCTTTTTTCAAGATCTTTAAGGTATCTTGGGAAGTCACTTCACCAACGCCTAGAGATCGGATAGTCACCGTGAGCGATTGAATCCCAACGGTTCCCCCCGTGTTAGAAAACAACGGCATGATCACCGCTAATACGGGCACCATCGCGATCGTTTTTTGGAACGGCGCGATCGCACTGGAAGCGCCAATATACAACGCCATAATCCCCAGTAACCAGGGCAACCGATTCCGCAGCTTGGTGAGTGGATGCGACAACGACGACTCATCGCCACCCGATACCCCGGCAATTCTTTGGATATCCTCGGTGGCTTCTTCTTCCAAAATGTCCACCACATCATCAATCGTGACAATGCCCACCAGCCGATCTTCACGATCGACCACGGGCACTGCCAACAAGTCATAGCGCTTCATTAATTGCGCCACTTCTTCCTGGGGGGTTTCGGTGTACACCTTGAGGACGCGATCGCTGGCAATATCGCCAATCAAAGCTTCTGGCAACGAAAACAGCAATTGCCGCAAGGATACAACCTGCTTCAGCTTGCGATTATTGTCAGTGACATAGGCGTAGTAAATCGTTTCCTTGTCTTCGTCATTTAACCGAATTTTGCTCAGGGCTTCGGCCACCGTTAAACCCTGTTGCAGCCGCACATACTCGGTGGTCATCACCCGACCAGCCGTACCTTCGGCATATCCCAGGATGGTGGAAGTTGCCTGCCGTTCTACCGGACTTAATCCCTGAATTAATCGCCGCACGACTCCGGCTGGGAGTTCATCAAACAACTCGGCGCGATCGTCCGGTCGCATCGACTCAATAATCTGACAGATCTGACTATCGTGTAGAGCCCCAATCAGTTCTTCCCGCACCTCCGGTGGCAGGTACTCAAACACATCTGTCGCATGATCTTTATTTAATAGCCGAAACGCGATCGCCCGCCGTTCCGGTGGCAAATCTACAATATAGTCACCTACGTCTACCGCCGGTAAATGGCTCAGTTCAAACTTCAGCCGATTCAAGTCAGCGATCGCCGACAGTGAAGTACGTCCTTCCTGGGTTAGCATCTTGTTTCTCCTCAATCTCCCCCGCGCTGGGAGGTTAAGGCTCACCAAGCTAGGGGAGGATGGTACTGTGGGGTAATGGACTGGTGTCCATGAAATTTGCAGAATTCAACATCGGTATCGGCTGGCAATACCGCTAGGACTATGCTATCGCTTGCAGGCTGAATTCACAATCGGTCTGAGGTAAAGATCGATACCCAAATATTCCTTTTTAATGGAATTATTCGCTTGTAGTGGTGTAGATACGAGTAGTAAATATCGCTCGATTGCAATTTCATCCGTAATTTCAGGCGATCGCTCAGCCTTTGTATACCTGATTTCCAACTCTGAAGAATGGCGCAATAGCAAAATCCCTCTCCCCAAGCTGTTACTGTGTACACACAAGTCGAGTCTGACTTCGTTTAAATTCTCTACGCCCCCTAAATCCCCCAATTCTGGGGGACTTTGAACACCGAGTTCCCCCCAGAATTGGGGGGCTAGGGGGGCAGAATGCAGAAGCTTAAGGTCGTTGAGGAGATGTGTGTACACAGTAGCCCCAAGTTGGGAAAAGGGATCTGGAGTTACCGCAGAGAAGCAGCGATCGCGGTCTTTAGATCACCCCACGCAGGCGCACTTGATTCCCGGAGATTTCCGCTTCCCTCAACTGTAATGTCTCCAGTTCTCGGTTGATTTCCTGCCACAGGGTTGCCTCGGAAATGCCAAGTTGTTGAGCGATATCGGCGACGCTCAAGCTCAAGTTGCCCACCTGGATTCGCAAACTATGATCAAATTGCAGTTGTCCATCTACTACGGCAGGCGTTCCTTCAATCCCCACATATACTTGTCGTTGAGCCAACACAGGAAAGGTTTTGAGCAGGGTAGCAACGAGATTCTGTTCGTTAGAATCTAAGGCTTCCGTGGGAATGTTTGCCAGGTTAATCACTGCACCACTCTTAATCTGTCCATTGCGAATGGTAGTGTTAACTGAACGAATCGCTTCAGTCAGACGAGTATAGTTAGCCAAGCGATCGACTTCTACCGCCGCTAGAGCATTCACATCCTGTTCGGTCAAGTAAATCTCCTGCGTACCATCTGCATAGGACTGAACCGCCGCCATCTTATCCGCCACAGTGCGTCTGGCTTGGGCGATCGCATCCGGATCATGGAGATCAATGACAAGAGGGTTAATCATGTCTTGCTGATACCAGTCTGGCAGTGCCGTTGCTTGCCGCCAGAAGTAGTAGGGAATCCCGATCGTGCCGATGACAGCCAGTGCTAGCATCCACCCGATGCGTTTGATGATCTTGTTCATACTTACGGCTCTGGAACACAACAACGATGATTGGTGAGACTACAAGGTTACTTCAGGGATTCCGGACAGGGTAAATTGGGGCTTTTAATACCGTTAATTTGGTTAATTGCCGCGATCGCTTGTTCGTTCGATCGACTGAAAGATTGCAACTCAGCAGCATCCCAGGCATTAGCTACATATTGGCGATCGGACTCCGCCCAGTTGGGGTCTAATAACAGCACAATGTCATCACTACAGATCTGTTGGTTATCTTCGTTGTAAACCAGTTCCAGGTGAAAGTGATAGACCAACGCGGTATAGAGGATAAGTTCCGGAGCGCGGTGGTTGACAAAAAGCTGACCGGACGGTGCTGCCAGGGTGAAGGTGAAGCGATCGACATCGTTGCAGTCCACACATTGAGACACTTTGACCGTTTCTGTCTGGATCGGTTGTCCCCCTTCGGAGTGCTGAGGGGTATGGGTTAGCCCTGGTTTTAACCGCGCCTCTGAAGGCAACGAGACATTATAGTTATAACTGGGGTTGACCTGCCGACTGCGACTCCGTACCATTTCTGGTGCCGCACAGGGAGCCGCCAATGCCACATCGAACATGCTATCTTCTAAAACCGGAATAATCCAACTGTTCAATGTCCAGACGTGGTGAAACTGGAAGTTAGCGGCTTTGAGAAATGCCACTTGATTGCCGATATTGCGAACTTTTAGATCGATGATAGGTTTGGCGGCGGTCCCCTCCAATGCCACATCCACAATCCGGATTTGGGAATGGTTGGGCATCGCTGTCGTCGTCGGTTGCATGATGCGATAGCCCGCTTTAGTTAGCCATTCTGCCACTTCCCGCCAATCCTTCAGAGTGTTCAGCGATCGCTCAGTCAACACCTCCACATACCGATATAGTCCACGGGACAAATCGACTCGTAATCCCCGAGGTTCTCGCTTCAACTCAACCGCCAGTTCATTCGGGCCATAACCACACAGTAGCCCCTGCAAACACGAGATTTCGAGCGGCGTTAAGGGTTTCGCTTTGCCCGTCAGTTGGTGCTTGGCGATCGCCAGATCCCGATATAGCGTATCAAGATGCCATTCGGCGGCGGCTTGGGGAAAGGAGGCAGTTGTCTGTGGCATGGCTTCAGTCCGTCAGGTTAGCCAATATCCTAACAAAACTCCTAATCGTGGTTAGGTGATAGCCAATCAGTGATCCGGTTAGGGTAGGTGCATCAGGAATCGAGTAATTCATCAATGAAATTCCTTACACACCTTTGGGAACAGCTTATGCCACGCACTTCTGCCATGCCACCCCCACAACCGACCCGTCAAGTTGGCGGCTTGTATGTTCAGGTCGATGGTGAACCGCAAGCCTTTCCACTCACCCATACCGAAGTTGCTGCTAACATCGCCGGGAACCTGTCGCGGGTCGAAGTTACCCAAACCTTTACCAATCCCTTTACCAAACCATTGGAAGCCGTATATGTGTTTCCCTTACCGGATCAGGCGGCTGTGGATGATATGGAGATCCGAATTGGCGATCGCACCATTAAAGGCAATATCAAGAAACGCGAGGAAGCCCAACAGATTTACGAACAAGCCAAACGGGAAGGACGGACGGCGGGATTATTAGAGCAAGAACGGGACAATATATTTACCCAATCTTTAGCCAATATCTGTCCAGGTGAGCAGATTGATGTCACGATTCGGTACACCGACTCCCTCAAGTTTGAAGCCGGGAATTACGAGTTTGTGTTTCCGATGGTTGTTGGCCCTCGTTATATTCCAGGCACAGCGATCGCAGACACCCAGGATACCGATCGCGTCCCAGATGCCTCTCGAATTTCACCCCCCGTATTACTGCCTGAGACTCGTTCTGGACATGATATTGGCGTTACGGTTGAAATTAATGCCGGAGTACCCATTACTTCAGTAGAATCCACTTCCCATAAACTGAAGATTGAATATGGTGATTCAGTCGTAAAAATACAATTAGCGGGTGGAGATACAATCCCTAATAAAGATCTGATCCTACGCTATCAAGTCGCAGGTGAGCATACCCAGGCGACGGTATTACAGCAGACCGACGATCGGGGTGGACATTTTGCCCTGTACCTGATTCCCGCCGTAGACTATCAACCAAATCAGATTGTGGCGAAAGACTTAGTGTTTCTGATGGACTCATCGGGTTCCCAAGCAGGTGATCCGATCGCGAAATCCAAAGAACTGATGCGGCGATTCATCAACGGCTTAAATCCCGATGACACTTTTACTATCATCAACTTTGCCGATTCGGTTGAATATCTATCGCACATACCCTTAACCAATACCGCCACTAACCGATCCAAGGCATTGCGTTACATTGAACAACTACAAGCCTGCGGTTGCACTGAAATGCTGGATGGGATTCAAGCGGTGATGAATGTCCCTGCCGCTCCTGCCGGACGAATTCGCAGCTTGGTGATTCTGACCGATGGTTACATTGGCAATGAGACAGAAATTTTGGCAAAAGTGCAGCAGGATTTACCAACTGGGAACCGCTTCTATAGCTTTGGTGTGGGTAGTTCGGTCAATCGCTTTTTACTGGAACGGTTAGCGGAAGTTGGTCGTGGCATCTGTCGAGTTGTGCGTCAGGATGAACCCACTAAAGCCGTTGCAGAGAAATTCTTCCAACAGATCAACAATCCTGTACTAACTAATATTCAAGCCACCTGGATAGGCAATGGTGATGCTCCGGTAATTTATCCAGCCAATCCACCAGATTTGTTTGCCGCCCAACCCCTAGTTTTGTTTGGACGAAAGCTCGATCGCCAACCGGGAACCCTACAAATTACCGGGACAACCGCAGGAGGAGACATTTATCAACAACAATTTGATCTCACCTTTGACACGGCAGGTCATCCAGCAGTGGCGCAACTCTGGGGGCGATCGCGGATTAAAGAATTGATGAATCAAATGTTTCAAATGGAAACCAAACAAGGAGTGACAGAGGTTACAGAAACGGCATTAACTTATCAATTGCTCTCGCAATATACGGCATTTGTTGCGGTGAGTGATGATGTGCGCGTTGATCCGAATGCACCATCGATCACGGTATCCGTACCCGTAGAAATGCCAGAAGGCGTGAGTTACGAAGGAGTATTTGGATCTGGAGCGATCGCCGGGGCAGCACCAAAGGCAGTCAGGCAAATATCTATGTCCCCGGCTCGCAAACGATCCCAAGCTCCCGCATCTCCTCCCGCAGCCAGTCATCGGCAGGCAGTCTATTCTCCCTATTTCCCTGCCTCGGCTCCCGATGCAGCAGATTTAGCAGAGTTGATGCTGGCAATGGATACAGACTGTATGAGTAGCCCCGATTCGTTAATCATCCAGGTAATCAGGGCTGAGGGTCTAGATGAAGCCGAGATCGCAAATCTCACTCAACATCTCCAAAGCCTGCGATTTGAGCCTGGTTTCAGTGGCTTAATCGTGTTTGAATTCACGGTCAAACAAGGACGGGTACTGAAGTTAGTTGTAGATGAGCAAGCCTCTACACTACAGGATGTTGATGTGATTCAGGCGATCAAGCGATCGTTGCTGACCTGGGTAGTACCGCGATCGCTTTCCGGTCAAGTGATTCTAACCCTGCAAGTGCGATCGTAATCATCAGTCTCCCAACTTAATCCCAGCATACCTGGTAGCCATGCCAGGTTTTTTCATGCGATCGTACCGTCTAATCATCTTGGCGGAGTCGCCGCGATCGATCTAACAAATTAGTTAATGATTCGATTTGTTGGGTTAAGGCTTGTTCACGGGTAACAACTGCCCGCACCATCATTTGAAATACCCGAGCTAATTGACTCAACTCGTTCTCTCCCTTCGCCACTTTATCCAAACGTCTTCCCGCTTCCCGCTCTGCTTCTTCCGGCGTAATATCTTGCTGGATAATGCGCTGGGCTAACTGTGCCATTGGATAAATTGGCTGGACGACCGTTTTTTGGAGTAAGCGATTGAGGATCACCAACACTAACGCAAAGATACCGCTAAAAATTCCCAGTCCCAGGAGTAGTTGTCTCCTGTAGATTGCCATCACCATGTCGGCAGGGACATAAATCATCTGGGCGGCAATCACTTCACCCAGTTTCCAACCAAAGCCATTTTCAGCCCCGTAGGTTTTAATCAGACTTGGGGGAGCCGCGCTGGGCACACTGTGACAGACTAAACAGCTTTGATTCGTCACGGCTAACGGACGCGCCAAGTAAAATAAATCGCCGCCAGTGGTTCGTTCCCGAAATCCCTGAACCTCCGTTAACTTAGCATCCAGGCGAAACTTTCTTACTACCTTAGTCTCAAATTCATCTGCCCGATCGAGCGGATTAGTTGGGTTTAGGGTTGCTTCTTTATACAGAAAATCCTCATAGTTACCGCGCTTCCGCATATCCTCGAACACTACCCGCGCCGAATACGCTGGCACTGTCTCTGCAATAAACTCTGGCTGTGACTCTTGGAGAGTGTCCAGTTGAGGTTGCACATTATTGCTGGTGTAAAAACGGACGGCATTCATGGTTTCCAGCATCAGTTTTGCCTGGTCGGCAACCAATTTCTCTGCTTGTTGCTGCGCGGTATGAGATAAAACAAAGCCACTTGCTAACATGCCAGCAATAAAAATGACACTGATGATTAATGTAAATTTAACTCCGAGTTTCAATTTTTGCAGCACACTACCATCCCCTTTTTAGATATTGAATTTAATCGATCGCTGATTGAAGTAGAAATTCTAAATCGCGTTGCACTTGGCGATCGTCAGTACAATCAGTCACAATCCCGCGAGGACACTGACCTGGAACTCTCACTCCCCTCCTTGACTCAAACCAACCCGACTCTGGAGTATCTAATGTCATGCCGGGTTCAAAGGGCACTAGATGAATTAAGTAACCAATCCAATGCACAGGCTGATGGTGAATCGAGAGTTGCCCAGACTTGATTGCCGCCGCGATCGAAGGCGCATCAGGAACATCTTCATCCTCTAGCCTCGTGACTATCCATGTGGGTAGTGGTTCCCCAGGGTGATCTTGCTGGAACCAGGACAACAGTTTGGGGACGGACAGATCTTTACAGAAATCGCTCAGCCAGACTGCCCCATTCATACTATGCAAATAGGTGTAGAAACTTACCTGATAACTACCGGGAGGTACAGTAATTTCCTTAACATATTCCGTTTCCCCCTGATCCTGCCATGCCGCTAAACAGTCTGGATCAAAGCCACCACTAATCAGAATTCTGCCATCCGTGGTGTTAATCCGCCACTGAATTCTACCCACCCATTCAGCCGCTTCAGTCTCCGTTAAGGATTCATTCGCAACAATCCGGATCACACTATAGTCATCACCTTCTATGCCAATTAAGCAAACGGAAAAGTTTTGAACAAATTGGTCGTCTTGGGTGCGATCGTCCTGAATAATCTGGTCTACAGCCTCAGCCGCCACCACACTCCAACTTCCAGCATCATTAACAATATAAACATCCCGTCGCATAGGGCAGTTCCTAATTGAGGCTAAATCGAGTTCGGTGTACGAATATTTTTATTCGGCAGCAATTTTCTTTGTTCTCAATGAATCACAAGGTGAATGAAACGACGATCTAGCATCATCCTTTATAGCACTCCTACCCTCAGGTTTAAGAATAGCCATGTAATATTCTTTACCTTTAGATGAAGTTGCCCGAATCCCAATAAAATTGGCAGTTTAAAGTAGCCGCTCAGCAAAATCTCTTCAATCAATCAGAGATTTGACCAATTTTTCAATGAAATTCTGATTCCAGGGTGATAGATCTTGAGCTAATTGAGTCGCTGCGTGTGCCAGATGGGGTTGTTGCGCTTGTGCCAGCAGCAGATTTTCCCAGGTTGGCTTAGTCATGATGTGCGCCACTCCCAACGATGCCAACGCATATCCAGTCAACTGTTGTTCCACATGGCGCGGCAAAATCAATTGCGGTACGCCTGACAGTAAACAGGCGATCGTCGTCGTTAATCCCCCATGATGAATTGCCCAGTTCGTTTGCGGCAACATCTCCTCCAGGGGCTTGAACTCACATCGGGGGTGCAACGTTTCGCGAATCAAAGTATAGGCAGAGTATTTTTGTTCTAAATACGCCCATGTTCCAGACTTAGCCGCTGTATTTCCAGGTGGCAACGGGGCAATATGCACACTGACATACTGGGGATTGGTGCGCCAAGCATAGTAACAATCCAATTGCGGCAGACTAAAGATAAAACTGCGATCGCCATTCAATGCTTGTCCTAACGGCACATCCAACCCTGTCACCGCTCGCACTGTTTCACTCACCTGTGCCTGTCGTTGTGCCGACTCCAATGGGGCTGGAAACCGAAACTGGGGAAACTCTTCCACAGGCGGTGGTACGGCAAAGTGACTCCCGATGACGATCGTCTGAACTCGACCTCTAGCCGCCAACACTAACCCCGGTGCATGATCCGTAATAATCAAATCGGGTTGTACGGTAGTCAGAATCTCCTGCCATGCCGCTAAATGCTGACGGAGTAAGGTGAGCTGGTCAAACCCGAAGGTTGCCAGAATATCCGCAAAGGTGTAAGACTCCGTCCGACCGGAAAAGGGCAGTCGGGGCGCTAGTAACCGTTGCCAGGAAAATTCCATTCCTTTCAGGGCATAGGACTTGAGGGCAAAGATCGGTACACACCCATAACTCTGAAGGGACTGGGCGATCGCGGTTAATCGTTGAATATGCCCCTGTCCGGCTCCCAGTTCCCAACCCAGCAATACTTTCATGGCAACAGTACGATCGTGAGTACCCTCAATGTGCCCGAATGTATCTCAGAAGTATCTGAAACCAACATTTCGCAAAGTGGTATGACATACACTAGCAAGCCGCGATCGGGCTATGTCAGAATTGAGGGCAAATCATCGCTCCCACCAAACAAAAACAATCTGATGCTGGGTGCAACTCTAATCGATCGCTATCACATCTTGCGTCACCTGAGTCGTGGGGGATTTGGGCAGACGTATGTTGCAGAAGATTTACATTTACCCGGTAAGCCGCTCTGTGTCGTCAAGCAGCTTAAACCGAAGGAAAGCGATCGAGTCAGTTTAGAGATGGCGCGGCGGTTCTTTGACCAGGAAGCTGAAGTTCTCTATAAACTAGGCACTCACGACCAAATTCCTGAACTGCTGGCACACTTTGAGGAAAATCAAGAATTTTATTTAGTTCAGGACTATATTGATGGCGATGATCTTAGCCATGAGATTACGTCGGGCAAACGCTGGAGCGAGCCACAGGTGATCGATCTATTGCGAGAGCTCCTGGAAATCCTGGTGTTTGTCCATCAACATAATGTTATCCACCGCGACATCAAACCCGAAAATCTAATCCGACGTAAAGCCGATCAAAAACTTTTCCTGATCGATTTTGGTGCTGTAAAGCAGTTACGGGTACAAACCGTTGATGCCCAGGGACACACCAGCTACACCGTGATGATTGGCTCACAGGGCTACATGCCCAATGAACAACTGGCAGGTAAACCGCGACTGAGTAGTGATATCTATGCCGTCGGCATCATCGGCATTCAGGCTTTGACGGGCTTAAGCATCAGTCAACTGAAGGAAGATGCCCAAACCGGGGAACTATTATGGCGGGATATGGCTCAGGTCAGTTCCCAGTTCGCGGAAATTCTGGAAAGAATGGTGCGGTATGATTTCCGGCAACGCTATCCATCCGCCAATGCGGCACTACAAGCGCTGACTGCCTGTACCACGGCTACCCCCACCGTCACGATCGCCCCCAAAACAACGATCGTCCCCAAAACCACCGCGATCGCCGTTCCGAAATCCCCACCCCCTCGAGCGGTCGCCCCTCCAGCCTCCGGCAATGCAGAACTATCCCATCTGGAACTGCCTCCCGTCCACCCCTTCGACACCCCCAGCCCCTCCGCCAGAATCATCCTACAAGTAGTGTTGTTTTGTTTGGGCATGGCGATCGTCTTTAGTTTGGCAACCTTAAACCGCCCCACTAAAGTCCGTCAGGCAACCCCAACCCCCAGTCCCTCTGCCACGATCGCTCCCGACTCCACCGCTCCCCCCGATCCGACGCAATCTCCGTCACCTCAACCCGTTGCCCCACAGTCCCCCGTTGCGTCACCCACCACCATTGCTCCCGTCACCCCCCTACCTACCCTGTCTCTTATACACATCT